>JAKFVZ010000633.1 GCA_021732965.1 Reyranella sp. | reverse complement strand
CCCCGACGACTGGGCAAAACCAGCCGAACTCAGCGACGCCAGTATCCCGGCGACGAATACCCGCCTCGACTGGATATGGATACGCACCATCATCCCCAGCTCAGCGTGATCGCGACATCGCCCGGCATGCCGCCCGGATAGTCGATGATATGATAGCGGATATGGTAGCCGAGCGGGCGCAGCTTGCGCTTCCAGAATTCGTAGATTTCCTTGGGAAGTCCGGTGAGCGTGTTCTCCCAGCCCTCCTCCACCTGATTGATCGCCCGGCCGCCGTCGGTACAGATGTGGTTGGGGAAGCGCAGCACCTGGACGGAAGTCAGGCCGTTTTCCATCGCGCGGCCGATGATGAGAGAGGCCTTCTCGCTCGCCTGCTCGTCGGTCAATCCCGACGGCGCGAGCAGGTGCTCCATGAAGGCCTTCTTCTCGGCCTCCGCAGCCGCCTGAGCCTTCAGGGCGGCCGACGCCTTGGCGCCCTCCGCCTCGGCAATCTTCATGTGCAGTTCCTTGACGCTCAGCAGCTTGGACATCCTCGACTCCCCGGATGAAACGAAATCACTACGCCTAGAATTTCTGCGCGACGAAGCGGCGATCGGCGATCGAAGCCTGGTCGTCGTAGGCTCGCTTGTTCGAGCGCGACGACAGCTTGACCTTGGCGCGATCGACCTTCTTGTAGGGGATCTGCGACAGGATGTGCGCGATCACGTTCAGGCGCGCGCGCTTCTTGTCGTCGGAATGGACGATGTACCAGGGAGCGTGCTCGGAGTCGGTGTACTGGAACATCAGGTCGCGCGCCCGGGAATAGTCGTACCAGCGCGAGTAGGATTCGACGTCCATCGGGCTCAGCTTCCACTGGCGCACGGGATCCTCGATCCGCGCCTTGAAGCGCCTGTCCTGCTCCTCCTGCCCGACCTCCAGCCAGATCTTGATCAGCCGCATGCCGCCGTCGATGACGAATTTCTCGAAGATGGGGCAGATCTCGAGGAAGCGCTGGTGCTGCTCGGGCGTACAGAAGCCCATCACGTACTCGACGCCGGCACGGTTGTACCAGCTGCGGTCGAAGATCACGATCTCGCCGCCGGCCGGGAACTTCTCGGCGTAGCGCTGGGCATACATTTGCGATTTCTCGCGGTCGGACGGCGCCGGCAGTGCGACGACGCGGAACACCCGCGGGCTGACACGCTCCGTCAGGGCCTTGATGGTCCCGCCCTTGCCCGCCGCGTCGCGTCCCTCCAGCACGATGATCACGCGCTCGCCAGAGACCTTGATCCATTCCTGCAGGCGGCAAAGCTCGACCTGCAGATCGCGCAGTTCCTTCTCGTAGACCTTGCGCTTGAGCTTTTCCGGCCCGCCGCCGTTACCGTTCTTCTTGGGCATGCGCACCTCGATGGGCGTGAAGGCAGCACGCTACTCCCGATCGTCCGTGCGCCCCTTGATTTTGATCAACCGGCACCGCGCCGCTCCGCGGCAGCCGACGCGAAACCGGGCGCTGCATCGCTGCAGCGCCCGGCATTCTAGGCCCTTTCGCCCGAAGCAGGCGACCCCCGCTTTAGCGGATGATCTTCACCACAATCGCCGTCTGGTGCGTCCAGACCGTATTGACGATGTCGCCGGGCTTCAGGGTGCCCAGCGCCTGCTTGCCGGCCGCGGTCTGGATCTGCGGCAGGGTGATGACCTCGCCGCTGTTCGGCGAAGGCTCCTCGGGCCGGCCGTTGGAGGCATTGATGATCGACAGGCCGCCGCTGGCCGGCGAGACCTGGGTGACCATGCCGGACATGCTCCACATGCGGATCGGCTCACGCGCGCCGGGAATGCCCGTAAGCTGTGCGCCCTTGTCCAGCAGCGCCTTGGCCTGCGCGTCCGTCTGCGGCGACTTCTTCGCGATCATCACGTCGATGTAGTCGAAATAGTTGCAATCGACGATCATGCCCTCGCGCAGCGACGAATAGTTGGTGACCAGGTCGGCAGCGCGCATCTTGATGCGGCCCATGTCTTCCCAGGTGATGTTGAGGATGCGCCGCTCGGGATGCAGTCCGTCGATCTTGCCGCGCTTGAAGTTCTGATAATTGTTGGTGACCACGAACTCCTGCGCCGAGGCCGTCGTGGCGAACGCGGTCAGGCCGGTCGCGGCAAGCGTACCGCCAGCCATCAGCTTCAAGGCGTTGCGGCGCGATGAATGGGTCATTGTCGGTTTCTCCCCTCGGTTAAACGATACAGCTGCGTCCCAGGCCTTCCCCGGCCCTTGGTCCGCACGCAAGGACGACGAGTTTCAGTTGCGGCACAGCCGCTGTCCTTGACCAATATCAAACCATCGGCGCGGACCGTTTGTGAAGTCTCCTTCCGCGCACATCACTACGCCGTCAACATGCCGGCTTCGCGAAGCCGCCTTGCGTCGAGAATCACGACCTCGCCGGTCTCGACGAGCGCGATGATGTTGCGGCTCTTCAACTTTCCGATGGCCCGGCTGACCGTTTCGATCGTCAGCCCGAGATAGTCGGCGATCTCCTGCCGGCCCATGTGCAGCACCAGGGGCTGGACCGCGGATACATGCCGCTCGGCATAGAGAGCGCTGATCTCGGCGAGGAAATGCGCCACCCGCTCCGTCGAACGGAGCTGTCCCAGCACCATGCTCAGCATACCGGACTGCTTGAGCGCGCCCGACAGGGCCTCGACCAGTGCCGCGGCCAGGTCGGGATGCTGGGTCACGTAGATATCGAATTTGCGCCGATCGAAGGCGCATGCCTCGACGTCGGTCAGCGCCTCGCCTTCGAAGGCATAGCAGCCGTTCCTGTCGAGATAGCCGACGCAATCGCCGGGCGCGCGCAGCGCCGTGATCTGCCGCCTGCCGTCGTCGAGCGTATGGGAGACCGCCACGATGCCCTTGCGGATCTTGAAGAACGCCCCGATCGGGTCACCGGCACGGAACATGGTCTCATGTTTCTTCCAGTGCCGCACGCCTCCGAGCGACAGAAGATGCCGCAGCCTGGCATCGTCCAGCGGCCTGCAAAGGTTGAGCGTCCTGCCGATGCAGCTGTCGCACGGCAGGCATGGAGCAACCTTGAGCTTCTGCAACCCCGGCCCCGGGGAGGTGCTGAAGATTGTATCGTCGCGCACCATGAACGCATAACATGCCAGCCTTGTTCTCGCCAACTCCGAACACCGCCGGCGACCAGCCTATGGCGCGCGCCCGCGAACCGGACGGGGCGAGGCCGATACGATGGAAAGCGCCTGCCGCAGCACCTCGAAGATCACCGCGGTCGACCAGCCGAACATGAGCACACCGCACATCGCGGTCGTCGGACCGATGAGACGCCAGCGCTCCACCGGAACGATGTCGCCGTAGCCGAGGGTCGTGTAGTTCACGAACGCGAAGTAGAGGGCATCGGCGTTGGCGGGAACCACCCCGACCATCTCGTAAGTCAGCGCCCACGCGAGAACCTCGATACCGTGCGCCATCATCAGGATGGACGCCGTCGCCACCATGATCGCGACCAGCCGGAGCGACGGCCACAGCGCGGCATTCGCCGCAGCCCCCTGCGCCACGCGCACCAGGACGAGCATGACCAGGGCGTGGATGACGATGTTGCTCACGCAGGCCGCCGCACCGACAACGAACTGCAGCAGCATCGCCCCGCCTAGGCCGGAATCGCGAACACGGTGATCGCCATCACCAGATAGACGGCGATCAGCTGCACGCCGGTGAACCAGGTCGACTTGCCGTCGAGGATCAGGATCGAGGCCACGAAGGTGGCGGCAAGGACGAGGAAGACCTCGACACCGGAGAAAGCCAGGCTGAGCGGCTCGGGCGCTACGAAGAGGCTGAGCAGCACCAGAAGCGGCGCCACGAACAGCGCGATCTGTGTGCTACTGCCGATGGCGATGCCGACCGCCATTTCCATGCGATTGCGCATGGCGACCAGAATGGCGGTGCTGTGCTCGGCGGCGTTGCCGACGACCGCCACCACCACGACGCCGACGAACAGGTTGGAGAGACCGAGCGCGGCCGAGGCATGCTCGACCGTCCCCACAAGGATCTCGCTCATCCAGACTATCAGCAGCGTGACGCCCGCCATGACGCCGACGGTCATTGAAACGGGCCACGGCATGCCGTGATGCTCGCCTTCCCCCGCCGGCTCCCCGCCGCGGAACAGGTCGGCGTGGGTGTGCAGCAGGAACAGGAGGCTGAGCGCATAGACCACCAGCAGGACGGCCGAAACGACGATGCTGTAAGTGATGGAGCGGCTCGCCATCTCGCCCGAACCGGTTGCCGCGAAGACCGACGGCACCAGGATCGCAATGGCGGCCAGCGCCATCATGCCGATCTGGGTCCGCACGCCGATGGTGGCAAAGCTCTGGATCTTGTGGCGCAGGCCGCCGGCCAGGAAAGCCGCGCCCAGCACCAGCAGCAGGTTGCCGATGATCGAGCCGGTGAGCGACGCCTTCACGACGTCGAGCATGCCGGCGCGCAACGCCACCAGCGCGATGATCAGTTCGGCGGCGTTGCCCAGCGTCGCGTTGAGGAAGCCGCCGATCCCCTCGCCCAGCCGTGCCGCCAGCTTCTCCGTCGCCACACCCAGCAGGCCGGCCAGCGGGATGATGGCAACGCAGGCCAGCCCGAAGACCAGGAGCGGCGCATCGGGCCGGGCATGGTGCATCCAGGCGGCGATTGGCACGGCCAGCAGCAGCCATGCCAGCGGCGCCTCGACCAGTACGCTGCGAATCGTCTTCATCGGGCCCGCCCCTGCCGGCCCGTCAGCGCTTGGGCAGCCTGCTCGACTCGGCGACGATCGCCCGATCGATCACCGTGAACAGATAGGCGTCGGGCGACAGCGTGCAGCCGCCGCGAACCAGGCTGGCGAGCTGGGCGCCCTGAGCACCGTCCGGGATCGTGACGCCGCGCCGCTGCGCCGCGTGATTGGCGAGGAACACCGACAGCGCGATGCGCGCGTCCGGTGGCATGATGTGGGCTTCGCGACAGGTGACGTAGGCTGCCTTGTCGAAAGTGAGGCCCGCGGTCTGGGCGAACGCGGTCGAGGAGCCGGCGGCGAGCGCAGCGAGCGTGGTCAGTACGGCAAGCGTCCTGCGGGTCATGCGGCGATCCTCCGGCTCAGTTCTTGTTGCCGATGGCCGTGCCGCCAACATAGCCGACCGCACCGCCGATCAGCCCCGCGCCGACAACTTGTCCGAAGCTGCCGCCCGACACCAGGCCGATACCGGTTCCCAGCGCGGCGCCGGTGACCATGCCCTTCTGGCCGGATGACATATTGTCGAACTGGTCGCAGCCGCAGGTCATGCCTGCCAAGGCGATCAACAGAACCATGGTCCGCATCGAGGTCTCCCCTTGAGGACGACCATTGTGAGCGTTCCGGCCACGCGCCGTTTTGACTAAAGTCAAAGCAGGCAGTGAGCCCGTGGGAATGTCGATTGAGTGACGGAGGTTGTCGCTTGGCGTTCCCTACGGGATTCGAACCCGTGTCGCCGCCGTGAAAGGGCAGTGTCCTAGGCCTCTAGACGAAGGGAACGAAGCCACCAAGCGCGCGGGTCAAATACCGACTTGGGAGCCGAAAATCAAGCAAGCACCGAGCCTGCCGCCGATGCCGCGTCGTCGATCTGCAGGCGCACCGTCTCCCGGCCACCGAAACGGTCGATTTTGAGCGCTCCGGCAACATGCAGCACGGGGCGCGCGGAATCGAGAAGCGCCGGCCCCAGTTCGCTCTGGTTGGCCCGGAACGCGATGGCCTCGACCCGCCCCCGCTCGGCACCGACCAGCGTACAGCGGACATGCCCCTCGCCGACCGGCTGGGCGTAGCTCACCCGGACGCCGGTAAGGGCAAACCGCGGCTGAGCATTGCCGGCACCGAACGGCCCCACCCGCTCCACCATGTCGACCAGTTCCTTGGTCGCGGCGGCGGGCGCCAGGGCGGCATCGATCCCCAGTTCGCGGACGGGCGGAGCGGCACCGAGCTGCGGCGCGATGCGCTCGTCCAGGAAACGCGTCAATTCAGGAAGGGAATCGTGCGCGACCGTGAGGCCCGCGGCCATGGCGTGGCCGCCGCCATTGACCAGAAGCCCGGCCTGTCGCGCGGCGATTACCGAAGCGCCGAGATCGACCCCGCGCACCGATCGGCCCGAGCCCTTGCCCAGCGCGCCGTCCATGCCGATCACGAAGGCTGGACGGCCGTAGCGCTCGACGAGGCGGCTCGCCACGATGCCGATCACGCCGACGTGCCAGCCTTCGCTCTCGACCAGCAGCACCGACGGGAGGTTCTGACGGTCGGCGCCGTACAGGCCCTCGACACGCGTGATCGCCTGATCCAGCACATCGCGCTCGATGGCGCGCCGCTCGGCGTTGAATTCGTCAAGCCGGATCGCCAGCGCGCCGACCTCGTGGGGATCGTCGCTCGACAGCAGGCGCGCACCGAGATCGGCCTGGCCGACACGGCCGCCGGCATTGACCCGGGGGCCCAGCAGAAAGCCGAGATGGTAGGCTTCCGGCGTTTCCTTGAGGCGGGCCACGTCGGCCAGTGCCGAGAGGCCCACATTGCGCCGCTGAGCCATGACCTGCAGGCCCGCCCTCACCAGCGCGCGGTTGACGCCCAGCAGCGGAACGACGTCGCAGACCGTTCCAAGCGCCACGAGATCGAGCCATTGCCGAAGATCGGGCTCGGGCCTTGAGGTGCCGTACCAGCCGGCCTCGCGCAGCGCCCGATTGACACCGACGGCCAGCAGGAAGGCCACGCCCACGGCCGCGAGATGCTTGTGTGGACTGGCATCGTCGATCCGGTTGGGATCGACCACGGCCACCGCCTCGGGCAACGCGATCTCGGCCATGTGATGGTCGATCACGATGAGGTCGAGCCCGGCGCGCTTTGCTTCTAAAAGCGGTTCGAAAGCGGTGATGCCGCAATCGACCGTGACGACGACCGAGGCGCCCTCTTCCCTGATCTTCAGCAGCGCGGGCGCATTGGGGCCGTAGCCCTCCTTGCTACGGTCCGGAATATAGACGCCGATATTGCCACCGATGGCCCGGAAGAAGCGCAGCAGCAGCGCCGAGGAGGTCGCACCATCCACGTCGTAGTCGCCGAACACTACGATGCGCTCGCCCGTCTGCACGGCCCGGACGAGGCGCGCCACGGCGGCATCCATGTCCTTCAGGTGCGAGGGATCGGGCAGGAACTTGCGCAGGGTCGGTTCGAGAAAGTCAGTGACCGCGTCGAGGTCGACGTCGCGCGCCGCCAGCAGGCGGCTGATCGCATCGGGCAGGCCGTGGCGCTGCGCGATGGCCAACGCCAGCCGCTCGTCGCCGAGCCGCGTGGCCCAGCGCTTTCCCGTCAGCGAGCGCTCGACGCCGAGGAATGCTGCGCGCTCGGATCTCGAAGATTCGGACATGCCGCCACCCTCTCTTCCCCATTCAGATGGGGAAGTGCCCCGTCATACGGGGCGATGGGGTCATGTTCGTCGGCACCACATCTGACCCCTCCGTCGGCTCAGCGGCTTGTTTACAAGCCGCGATACGCCGCCACCTCCCCATTTGAATGGGGAGGAAGAATTCTACCCTACGCCCAGCTCGGCAGACCGGTCTTGATCGAGAAATTGTGGTGCGCCGAGACCCAGCGCACGGTGCCGGTCTTGGAGCGCATCACGATCGAATGGGTCTCGGCGCCGTTATGGAAGCGGCGCACGCCCTTCAGCATCGAGCCCGAGGTGACGCCCGTCGCTGCGAACATCACGTCGCCCTTGGCCATGTCGGTCATCGAGTACTTGCGGTTGAGGTCGGTGATGCCCCACTTCTTGGCGCGGGCCTTCTCGTCGTCGTTGCGGAACAGCAGGCGACCCTGGATCTGGCCGCCGATCGCACGCAAGGCCGCCGCCGCGAGCACGCCTTCCGGCGCGCCGCCCGAACCCATGTAGATGTCGATGCCCGAATCGCCGGTAGAGGTGGCGATCACGCCCGACACGTCGCCGTCGCCGATCAGCATGATGCGCGCGCCGGCCTCACGGACCTTGGCGATCAGTTCGGAATGGCGCGGCCGGTCGAGAATGCAGACCACCAGGTCGAGGACGTCGACCTTCTTGGCCTTGGCCAGATCCTTGAGATTCTCCGAGACGCTCTTGTCGAGGTCGACGATGCCTTCCGGCAGGCCGCCGCCGACGGCGATCTTGTCCATGTAGACGTCGGGCGCATTGAGGAACCCGCCATGCTCGGCCATCGCCATGACGGCGAGCGAATTGGGCAAGCCCTTGGCCGTGATGGTCGTGCCTTCCAGCGGATCGAGCGCGATGTCGATCTTCGGGCCGCCGCCCATGCCGACCTTCTCGCCGATATAGAGCATCGGCGCTTCGTCGCGCTCGCCCTCGCCGATCACGACGGTACCCTCGATGGCCAGCGAGTTGAGCGACGTGCGCATGGCGTCGACAGCGGCCTGGTCGGCCATCTTCTCGTCGCCGCGTCCCATCAGCTTGGAGGCCGCGAGGGCCGCCGCCTCGGTCACCCGCACCGCTTCCAGCGCGAGGTTGCGGTCCATCCTGCCTGTTTCTTCTCTCATGTCGGCCATCGTTTCCTCCGCGGCGTCTCTCAGCGCCTTCTAGAATGCCTCGATCCTGATCACGCACGGCTCTTCGGCGACGGCGCCGAGCTTGGCAATACGCGCCAGGGCGCGCCGCATCGCCGCCTCTTCTGTCTCGTGGGTCGTCAGCACCACCGGCACCTCGCCCGACTCCGAGCGCCCGCGCTGCAGCATCGACTCCAGTGAGATGCGTTCCTTGGCCAGCGCCCCCGACACCGCGGCGATCACGCCCGGCCGATCCTGAACCATCAGGCGCATGTAATAGGCGCCGACATGGCGGTCCATCGGCGAGGCTTTCTTGGTCGCGAGCTTCTCGGCCGGCACGACGAAGGCCGGCATGTCCCGGCCGCGCGCCACGTCGACCAGGTCGGCGACGACGGCCGAGGCGGTCGGTCCCTGCCCCGCACCGCGGCCCTGGAACATCGTCGTGCCGACGAAGTCGCCCTCGACGACAACCGCATTGAACACGCCCTCGATGTGGGCGATCGGCGTGTCGAGCGGCACCATGCAGGGATGCACGCGCTGCTCGATGCCGTGACGCGTCTCGCGCGCCAGGCCCAGCAGCTTGATGCGGTAACCCAGCTCCTGCGCGAACTCGATATCCATCGAGGTGACGCGGCGGATGCCCTCGACATGCACGCCGGCGAAATCGACCCTGGCGCCGAAGGCCGCGCCGGTCAGCACCGCGAGCTTGTGGGCGGCATCGATGCCGTCGACGTCGAATGTCGGATCGGCCTCGGCGTAGCCCGCCGCCTGCGCCTCGGCCAGCACGACGTCGAAGTCACGGCCGGTCTCGCGCATGGTCGTCAGGATGTAGTTGCAGGTGCCGTTGAGGATTCCGTAGAGCCGCTTCACGCGATTGCCGACCAGGCCCTCGCGCAGCGCCTTGATGATCGGAATGCCGCCCGCCACCGCCGCCTCGAAGGCGAGGCTGCGCTGCTTCTTCTCGGCCAGCGCGGCAAGCTCGGTGCCATGCAGCGCCAGCAGCGCCTTGTTGGCGGTGACGACGTGCTTGCCCGAGGCCAATGCCTTCTGGACGAGACGCCGCGCAACGCCGCCCGAGCCGCCGATCAGCTCGACCACGACGTCGATGTCCGGCGCGGTCGCCAGCGCCATCGGATCCTTCTCCCAGCGCATGCCGGTGAGATCTATGTCGCGCTTCTTCTTGCTGCGCGCGCTTACGGCGACGATCTTGAGCGGCCGTCCACCGCGCACGGAGAGAAGCCGGCCATGTTCGGCCAGCAGCTTCACGACGCCTGAGCCCACGGTTCCGAGCCCGGCGATGCCGATCCTGAGAGGAGAATTCATGGGCGCCTGATACGACAGGATAGGATCAGGCGCGAGCCTTGATCGGCGTGATGTTGTCCCCAACGCCCCGCAGGTAGAGGTCGATGGCGCGACCGGGGTCGGCCATCACCGTGCGGATGTTGCGGACGGCCTGGCGGATGCGGTGCTTGTTCTCGACCAGTGCAATGCGGACGTGGGCGTCGCCGTGCTCGCCAAATCCGATGCCGGGCGAGACCGCGACATTGGCCTGGGTCAGCAGCAGCTTCGAGAAGGCCAGCGAGCCCAGTTCGGCGAATTCCTTGGGCAGCGGCGCCCAAGCGAACATGCTGGCCGACGGAGCCGGCAGGTCCCAGCCCGCGCCCTTCAGCCCTTCGATCAGGACGTCGCGGCGCTCCTTGTAAGTGTTGCGCGCCTCGGCGATGCAATCCTGCGGCCCGTTCAACGCTGCCGTCGCCGCCACCTGAATCGGTGTGAATGCGCCGTAGTCGAGGTAGGACTTGATGCGGGTCAGCGCCTGGATGAGCGTCTTGTTGCCGGCCGCGAAACCCATGCGCCAGCCAGCCATCGAGTAGGTCTTGCTCATCGAGGTGAACTCGATGGCGATGTCGCGGGCGCCCGGAACCTGCAGCACGGACGGTGGCGGCACGCCGTCGAAGTAGATCTCGGCATAGGCGAGGTCGGACAGGATCCAGATGCCCTCGCGCTTGCAGAAGTCGACGATGGCTCCATAGAAATCGAGATCGACGACCTGTGCCGTCGGGTTCGACGGGTAGTTCAGCACCAGCGCCAGCGGCTTCGGCACGGCATGGCGCACGGCGCGCTCCAGCGCCGGCAGGAACTCCTCGATCGAGGTCGAGCCCGGCACCGGAATGTGGCGCACCGAACCGCCGGCGATGATGAAGCCGTAGGGATGGATCGGATAGCTTGGATTGGGCACCAGCACCGTGTCGCCCGGCGAGGTAATCGCCTGCGCGAGGTTGGCCAGCCCCTCCTTCGATCCCAGGGTCACGATGACTTCGGAATCAGGATCGAGTTCGACGCCGAAACGGCGCGAGTAGTAGGCAGCCTGCGCCTTGCGCAGGCCCGGAATGCCGCGCGACGCCGAGTAGCCATGGGCACGCGGATTGGCAGCGGCCTCGGCGAGTTTGGCCACGATGTGCGGCGCGGTCGGCAGGTCGGGATTGCCCATGCCGAGATCGATGACGTCCTGACCGGCGCCGCGGGCGCGGGCCTTCATGGCGTTCACTTCCGCGAACACGTAGGGCGGCAGGCGCTTCAGGCGGTGAAATTCCGAGTCGTCCATGTCGTTCTTCCTTGGCGCCTAGAAATCGATGAAGACGTCGGCGCGCCGGTTTGCGGCGAGGCCGCGAGCAGTGCTGGTCTGATAGATCGGTTCGTTGTCGGAAGCGGCTTCCGCCAGCAGCTGGTCGGCGGGCACGCCGAGACGGCGCAATTGCTGCGCGACCGCGAGCGCGCGACGGCGCGATACGTCGAAGTTGTCCGATCGAGCGATCGCCACCGCATCGGCGGCAGCATGACCAACGATGCGCACGGTCCCGCCGTTATCGCGCTGAATCTCGGCCACGCGGGCGAGCACGGCCTGGTCGGTCTCGTCGAGGCCTGCCGAGGCCTTGCCGAACTGGATCAGGGCAACCTGGAGCGACCCATCGAACGGCGGCGACTTCAGGCTGCTGAACGGCACCGCACCCGACTGGGCGGCGGGAATATTGGCCATGATCGGCGCCGGCTCTCCGCATGCGTCGACCCTGTCGGCTGACGCTAAGGCGACCGTCAGAGGCGCCCGCGACATGATAGATCCAACGTCGACGCCCGACGGTTTCCAGCCCGGCTGCGGCGCGAAGGCTTTGTTCGGATCCGCCGGCGGTGCAGGTGCGGGCACGGCAGCGGGCGGCGCGGGAGGGGCTGGCGGTGAATCGGTCGTCACCGACCCCGGCTCCGCTCCCGGCGGTGTCCAACCCGGTGGCGGAGTGAATGCCCGGTTCGGATTTCCCGAAGGTGTCGGCGCTGGAACAGTCGTCGGTGCTGTCGCGGGATCGGGCGCGGCCGACGGCGGCGCCATCGGCGCCGTGGTCACCGAAGCCGGCGGCGGCACGGGTGCCGAAACCGGCGCCGGATCGGACGTGATGGTGCCGGCGCCGACGGGTGGAGCACCGACCGGCGCGGCGGCCGGAGCCGCGGCAGGTGCTCCCTCCTGCTTCTCCTTGCTCTTCAGTTCCTTGTCGGCAGCTTCGCGTTCGAGCCGTGCCTCGCGGTCCTTGCGGTCGCGCTCGGCCTGCTCCTTCTCGATCGCTTCCTTCTGTGCCTTCTGCCCGCCCTTGGCCGAAATCACCGAGCCGATCGACGCCGTCGTGTTGCGCGTTTCGTCGCCTGCGGTGACCGCGGCATCGTACTGGCGGTTGCCTGGCGCCGGCGGGAGAGCGTTGGTGGGCGCGACATCGCGCTCGACGCCCGGACGCGGCGGCGGGCCGACGGGTGCGGAACCCTCGAACCAGCCGCAGCCCGTCAACAGGGCGAGCGCAGACACTCCGAGCAGGCCGAGCCAGCGGCCGCTGCCGATCGTGTCCTGGGGTCGCTGCATCTTCATCACCTGCTGTGTCCGCTTGAAGCCCGGCATCTTCCGCCTGTCTAGCGGAGACCGAGAGGAAATTTGACCCGTCAGTTGTCGCAGCCTACCTATGGGAAGCAAGCAGCGATTCCGGTAGGTTTGGCACTAGCTATGGTACCGAAGCGGTGAATTTACCGCAAGAAACGCTGCAAAGGCAATGATTCGGAAGGGGAAACGCATGTCCGACACGCCCGCCCCCACGGCCCTTGGCGGCCTGTCGCCGGAGGAGTCCGCGAAGCTCCAGGAGGCCTTCAAGGACATCGCGACGCGCAGTCAGAAGCTGCTGCAGGATTTTTCCCAGAAGTACCAGTCCGAAGGACCGCAGCCGACCGATCCGCTGCACCT
>JAKFVZ010000604.1 GCA_021732965.1 Reyranella sp. | reverse complement strand
GCGCTCAGCGAAGGCGCGTCGATCGTCCGCAAGGAACTCGGCTAGGCGGGTCCCTTGCAGGCCAGCATGCCGTAGTCGCGCCTTCCCGCGATCGGCTCGACGGTCATCGTCGCGGGCGGCGTCACCGATCTCATCCAGGCTTCGACGAGCGCCTTGCTGGAGGTCGCGTCGAAGAACAGACAGCCGCTCCTGACGCTAGCGACCTTGCGGATCCACGCCTCCTGCTCCGATCGGAGCCAGAGGCTGTTCTTGGGCGACGTGATGCCGGAGAGCGAGCGCAGGCCGCCGAAGAAGTAGGACGAATCCGGATGCGCGATGAGATCGTCTAACTTGTACGACCCCAGTTCGACGGGACGCCCCCGCAGCCGTTCGCGCAGCAGACGGAAGAACTCCTGGGCCTCGGCGAAGTCAGGATGGTTCCGGAAGGCCGTCTGGTAGCGCGGGATCGGTGAGTAGAGCGACGCAAAGTCGGCAGCCTCTCCGCGGTGGCTTCGCAGTTCGCGATAGAGTTCCGCCGTCGCGACCGTGTCGCGCCCGGTCGCACCAAGCCCGGCCACCCGGTCCACGACGTTGTTCCGCCCGTCGATCGCCGCCTCGACGATCAGCGCCAGCGACGCGACCATCAATGCGGTGCGTGCAGTTCCAGCGCCAAGACAGCGCCAGACGAATACCGGCAACATCAAGAGCAGCAGCGGCGAGAGGAAAGACGGTCCGGCGAGATGCGAGACGTCCGCACGCATCAGCGCGAACAGGTGCAGGATGAAGGCGCCCACCACCACGCCGGCAAACTTCCGCACGAAGATGCGCGTCTTCTCATCGGCGGTGCTCCACTTGCGGCCGAGAAAGGCCGCCAGCAGGCCGAGTGTGACAAGCAGCAGCAGGACCAGTCCATAGGTCAGCAATAGCGGCCTGAAGTCGTCACCCGACACCGACAGAGCGGACTGGAACCGTCCGTGGACGACCTTCAGCGTGATCTCGATGCCGAGATTGTCCGACCAGATCGAGTTGGAGATGCCTGCCGTCACCAGGCTCGATTTCGCGTTGGCCAGCGCCATCACCTCGAAGAAGTGCGACGGCCCGACGAAAGCCGAGACCAGCCCGACGAAGAGAACGATCCCGGTCACCGCAAAGAGCGCCGCGAACCGTCCGATCGCCCTCAGTCCCATGCCGGATGCCGGACCGAACAGAGCGAGTGAGAAGGCGAACACCAGGAAGCCCGCCGTCAGGTTTTCCTGGCTGAGGAAGCCGCCGATGCCCCAGGCAGCCCCCGCCAGTATCGGCGCCAGCCAGCCTCGACGCGCCGAGCCGGCGCCGAGCAGCAGCGAGGCCAGCCACAGCGACAGGACCGGTATCATCAGCCAGCGCGTCAGCACCGCCCAGCCGGCGAGGTCGATCCGCTCGGTGGGGCTCGGCCACAGCGCCCAGCCGACCAGCCCGGCAACGGCCCAGCCGAAGCCCAGGAACTGCTGCACCACCACGAAAAACACGACGACGCAGACGACGTTCAGCAGGAGGTTGGCAGCGAAAAAGCCGTGATTGCTGAAATGCACCAGTTCGGTGAGCCCGCTCAGCAGCACCTGGTTGCCCGGCCCGTACTGCGTCTGCGCCTCGAGATAGGGCACCGCGCCCAGCTTGATCTGCTGCAGCGAACTCAGATGGACGTGGGAATGGATGTCGTAGAAACGCGCCAGCGCCGTGTCGTTGACGACGCCGACGCCGCGCAAGGCCGGCAGGCCGAGCCAGCAATAGGCGAGAACCGCGATGGCGAGCGCCCCGAGGAGTTGGAGCGGCCATCGGCTTCGCCCATTGTCCGGGTCCGGACGGGTCACCGCCGGTGCACCACGCATGAAGGCTACCCAGAGCCAATGGAAGGCGATGAAGGCGCCGATGGCGAGGTAGCCGAATACGAAGGCGCGCTTGTCCATGCGGCCCCAGTCGATCACCTCATCGGTCGGCGCGATGGCGCCCGACGGCGCGAGCGCGAGATAGCAGTAGCCGCCGATCGCACCGACGATGCCCACGGCATAGAGCAAGGGACCGGTTCCTGCGCCACGCTGCCGTGCGCTCTGATGCACGAGGCCGAGCGCCGCGAGGCCCGTGGCCAATCCCGTCAGCAGGAACAAACCGCGCGAATCGAGGATCGCGACCTCGACGATCATCAGGATCGCGGCGACGAGACAAATCCGCCGTTCCTTGCCGCTCATGCGGCCGCCTTCCGGAAGACCGAGGAGCGTCCCCAGATCAGCCGGTTCGAGACAACGAAGCGCCAGATCACGTCGATGAAGATACCCATGCAGGCCGCGATGAACGTATGGCCCTTGAAATGGATGTAGGTGAGCTGCGCGGTGCTGACATTGGCCACGATGCCGAACGAGGCGATGACGCTGTAGAGCAGCAGGCCCTTGTAATAGTTGCCGCTTCTCAGCCGTGTCGTCGGATAGGTCAGGATGTTGTTGATGGTGAAGTTGAAGATCATCGCGGTGATCGTGGCCAGCGCCTGCGACACCCAGAAGACGGCGCCTGCCGCGAGGCAGGCATAGAGCATGGAGAAATGGACGCTCGAGCCGATCACGCCGACGCCGACGAAGCTGACCAGCCGCGGCGGCACCAGGCCCGCCGACAGTTTGGAGATCACGTCACAGAGCAGTGCCCAAAGGATATGCGTCTGGCGAAGGGGCCGCCCGCCGATCGGCGCGCGGACGTTCGAGGGTAGTTCGCGCAGGCTGGCCTTGCGGTTGAGATGCACGAGGTCGAAGAACACCCGGAACGCGTCACCCTGCATGCGCGGGATCGAGCGCAGGAAGAACGCCCGCGACGTCGCGAAGAAGCCGGTCAGCGGATCGGCGAGGTCGCGCCCGAGATAGAGGTTTATCAGCCTGTTCGCGAGGTTCGCCGGCATCGGCCGCGCGCCCGATGCGATGTCACTCCCCTCTTTCAGGGCATCGAGCATCGACGGGATCAATGCCGGGTCGTGGCGCAGGTCGCCGCCCATCACCACGACGGTCTCACCGTGTGCGGCCTGGACGCCCCAGTGAACCGCTGACGCGCTGCCCCGATCCTGGATGCGCTGCAGGCAGCGGACATTCGGTCTGTCCTCTGCGAGTTGTCGCACGATGTCGCCGGTACCGTCGGACGAATTGTCGTCGACGACGATCACCTCCCACGACCGGTCGCCGAGCGTCGCCGCAAGACCTTCGATCACGAGGCCGATATTGGCCGCCTCGTTGAAAGTCGGCACGACAATGGAGAGGTCGGTCATCGGGCCATCGTCAAGGCCGGGCCTTGGCCACAAGCAGATTGCCCGCGCCGAGATATTTCACACCCGTCTCGATCGCGTGAATGGCATTGGCGGTGCCGAGGCCGAACACGGCGGTGAAGGGCGCGAGGCCCACCGCCGTACCGACCGTCACGTCGCGATAGCCGGCAGCAGAAAGATGCGCGGCGAGCAGGTCGCGCCGGTACTTGTTGATGTGCTGCTCGATGTAGCTCACCGGCGACAGGGCGTTCACGCCGAGCTCGATGATCGGCCATAGCGACCTGTAGTTCGGCGTCGTCACGACCAGGACGCCGTCAGGAGTCAACAGCGAGCGCGCCTCGGCCAGCAGCCGAATGGCGTCCTCGGGCACGAGATGCTCGATCAGCTCGATCACGGTGACCGCATCGAACCGCTCGCCCGCCTCCGCGAGACTGGCCAGCGACCAGGTGGAGAAGCGATGGCCCGCACTTCCGTAGGTCCGGGTCGCATAGTCGACCTGGGAGGCGCTGAGATCGACGCCGAGCGCCTCGACCCCGGGCAGGTAGTTGCCGACGAACGTGCCGGGACCGCAGCCGATATCGAGCAACCTTCGGGGCGAGCCGAGCCGGGAAACGACCGTCCGGAATTTCAGGTCGTGCCAGCAGAAGCGAACGCCGGTTCTGCGTTGGTAGATCTTGTCGTAGAAGCCGGGCGGTATCCGGTTTTCGTAGTCGTAGACGGCATCCTGCATCGCTGTTTTCCGGCCGCCCCTGACCTTTTCTTCATACATACTGCAAAGTCGTCTTCTCGACCGGTTGAGGCATGTGTCTTGGACCGCAACCGTTGTAGTCGCAAGTACCCGTCAGCGCCCGATTTTTCCCTTGAGAACCGTACCGGCATAGGCGCCCGTCGCTTCGCCGTTCTCGAAGGCCATCGCGCCGTTCACCAGGGTGGCCCTGATGCCTTCGGCCTTCTGCACCAGCCGCCTCGCCCCGCCGGGCAGGTCGCGCTCGACCGTCGGCAGGCTCGGCCGGATCCGGCCCTCCTCGAACAGGTTCAGATCGGCCCTGAATCCCTCCCGGACCAGGCCTCGATCGGTCATGTCCCAGGCAACCGCATTGTCGCGCGTGATCTTCTTCACGGCCTCTTCCAGAGTGAAGGCGCCGCGCTTGCGGACCCAGTAGCTGAGCAGATGCGTCTGCAGCGACGAACCCATCTCCTGCGCGACGTGGGCGCCGGAATCGGAGAAGGTCGCCAGAGTTCGCGGATGCTTCAGGATACCCAGCACGTCGTCCGGCGTCTCGTTGACCAGCGGCTGGACATAAATCTGGTTCTCGTTGGCCAACGACAGGTCGATCATGACCTCGACCGGATGCTTGCCGCGCGCCTTCGAAAGCTGCTCGACGGTGGGATCATCCCAGTCGACGCCGTTCAACGCGTACAGGTTGGAATAGTCCGGCTTGCGGGGATCGGTCGTTGCCGCCCCGCCGCCCTGGAAGACGTTGTCGCGCGGCTTCATCCGCTCCTCGGCCGCAACCAGCTGACGTCTCACCTCCGGATCGGCCAGCTGCCGCTTCTGCTCGTCCATCGGCAGGTCGCGGACCTTGCGCCATGCCGGCAATACGTCGAACGGCAGATAGGATTTCAGCGAGAAGATCGCGTTGATGGAGCGCGTCGTCCCTTGGCCGAACATGCGGCCGCCAGCCGCCACGGTCTCGTCGATGTAGCGCGTCTGGTAGGCCCACCCCGTCGGATCGTCGCCCTGCTTGGTGGCCAGTACGCCGAACATGATGGGCCGCCTGTAGGCCAGCGCGACCTCCCGCAGCCGTGCGAGGAAGGCCCGGTGCGCCGCGCCGCTCGCAATGTCGGGGCCGACCTGGAAGATGCCGGCGTCGAGCTCGGCCATCGCTGCCACGATACGGTCGATCTCCTCCCATTCGGCGATACGGCTGGCGACCGGCGTGTTGTCCGGCGTCACATGCGTGGAAGCGCGCGAACTCGAGAAGCCCATGGCCCCTGCGCGCAGCGCTTCCTTCACGAGATCGGCCATGCGCACCATCTCGTCCTCGGTCGCCTTCTCGGTGAAAGCCCGCTTGCCCATCGCATACATGCGCAGCGCCGAGTGGCCGATATACATGCCGTAGTTGATCGCCTTGGGCAGGCGCTCCACGGTGGCGAGATATTCCGGGAAGGTTTCCCAGGTCCAGTCGATGCCGGCCGCCATCGCCTCGGTCGGAATGTCCTCGACCGCCGAGAGGCAACGCGCATAGAGGTCGCGGTCCTCGGGCTTGCAGGGCGCCAGCGCAAAGCCGCAATTACTCATCACGACCGACGTGACGCCGTGCCAGCACGAGCAGCTTCCCAGCGGATCCCAGGCGACCTGGGCGTCCATGTGGGTATGACCGTCGATGAAGCCCGGCGAGACGATCAGCCCGTCGGCATCGATCGTCCGCGCAGCCGGCGCGGTGATCCGGCCGACCTCGGCAATCACGCCGTCCTTGATGCCGACATCGGCCGAGAAACGCTTGCTGCCTGAGCCGTCGACGACGGTGCCGCCACGGATGACGATATCGTGGGCCATCACAGGCGATCCTTGTTCTCGACGATCTTCCAGTAGGTGTCCTTGGCGGAGATCTTGCCGCCGCGGAACGTATAGATGTCGCAGCCCTGGTAGTTCAGCTCCTCGCCGTCGGCGCCCTTGCCGATGACGGTCCAGACCGAGATCGCCCGGTTGCCGGCGAAGATGTATTCCTTGTGGTCCCAGCGCATGTCGGGGATCACCTTGAAGCGCTCGGCGAGCGTCTTGCGGATCGTCTCCTTGCCCCTGAGCGTGCGGCCGACCGGCTCGGGCCCACGCGCCAGCCAGAAGGTGGCATCGTCGGTAAAGTGGGAAACGATGCGATCGACGTCGCGGCTGTTGAAGGCGGCGGAGACGGCCTTCATCAGTTCGGGCGTGGCGACATCGTCGTTTGCGGCTGCAACGTCCGGCATACGAAACCTCCCTCGCTGGCTTTTGCCGACGATTGCAGGCTTCGCACAACCCGGCAAGCGGACAACCACAACCGGCCCCAACCGTGCTAGCTTGGCCGCAACAAACGGGGAAACGCCAAGTGTACGACTACATCATCGTCGGCGGCGGGTCGGCAGGCTCGGTCATGGCCAATCGCCTGTCCGCCCGCAGCGCCAACAAGGTACTGCTGTGCGAGGCCGGCCAGGACACGCCGCCCGGCCACGAGCCGAAGGAGATCGCCGACAGCTATTCCGGCACGGCCTACTTCGATCCCCGTTTCCATTGGACCGAACTGAAGGTCCATACCCAGGTCATCAGCCACAACAATCCGCACGAGGCCCGGCCACCACTGCGCAAGTACGAACAGGCGCGCGTGCTGGGCGGAGGTTCCTCGATCAACGGCCAGATGGCCAACCGGGGCGCGCCGACCGACTACGCCGAGTGGGAAAGCCGCGGCGCCGCCGGCTGGGGCTGGAACGACGTGCTGCCCTATTTCAAGAAGGTCGAGCGCGACCTCGACTTCGACGGGCCGCTGCACGGCAAGGACGGCCGCATTCCCGTGCGCCGCATCCCGCGCGAGAAGTGGGCCGGCCACGCCCAGGCGGTCGGCAAGGCCTTCGAAGCCAAGGGCTTCAAGTACCTGCCCGACCAGAACGGCGAGTTCGTCGACGGCTACTTTCCGGTGACCCACTCCAATGCCGAGGAACGCCGCGTCTCGGCGGCCATGGGCTATCTCGACGCTGAGACCCGCAAGCGCTCGAACCTCACCATCTCGACCGACACGCAGGTCACCTCGCTGCTGTTCGAGGGCACGCGCTGCGTCGGCGTGACGGCCCGCGTCGACGGCAAGGAGCAGGAGTTCCGCGGCCGCGAGATCATCCTGTCCAGCGGCGCCATCCATTCGCCGGCGCACCTGATGCGGGCGGGCATCGGCCCGGTGGGCCAGCTCGCCGAACTCGGCATTCCCGTGGTCTCCGCCCTGCCCGGCGTCGGCCAGCGCCTGATGGACCATCCGTCGATCGCGCTCTCCTCGTTCATCAAGCGCGGCGCGCGCCTGCGCGAGCACACGCGGCGGCACATCCATGTCGGGCTGCGCTATTCGTCGAACCTGCCTGGCATTCCCAAGGGCGACATGTTCGTGGCCGTGGTCAGCAAGTCGGCCTGGCATGCAATGGGCGAGCAACTCGCCTCGCTGCTCACCTTCATCAACAAGACCTATTCCGAGACCGGCCAGGTCAAGCTCGCTTCGCGCGACTGGCGGAACGAGCCGATCGTTGAGTTCAACCTCCTGTCGGACAAGCGCGACCTCGACCGGCTGATGAGCGGCTTCAAGCTGATGGCCGCCGTTCAGATGACCGATGCGCTGCGGGCGGTGACCGAAGTGCCCTTTCCAGCCTCCTACAGCGATCGCGTCCGCCAAATCGGCGTCGTCAACACCAAGAACAAGTGGCTGACCCGGCTGGTTGCCACGATGCTCGACGGTCCGGCGGCTCTGCGCCGCTACATGATCGAGAATTACGTGGTCGAGGGCTTCACCTTCGACCAGGTCCTGAACGACGACGACGCGCTCGAGGCCTTCGTGCGCAAGGCCGCGATCGGCGTCTGGCATGCCTCCTGTACCTGCCGCATGGGCCGCGACGACGATCCGATGGCGGTGGTCGATACGCAGGGCCGGGTGCGCGGCGTGCAGGGATTGCGCGTCGTCGACGCCTCGATCTTCCCCGTCGTACCCTGTGCCAACACCAATTTCCCGACGCTGATGTCGGCCGAGAAGATCTCGGACGCCATGCTCGCCGGTCACTGAGGAACAATCATGTCGGTCGTATTGGGCACAGGCGAGCATCGCTATCGGGTCGTCGAGAACTGGGCGAAGCTGCCCGACGGCTGGGAATTCCGTGACGTCGCGGCGGTGGCCTGCGACAGCAAGGACCGCGTCTATGTCTTCAACCGCAGCGAACACCCGATGATGGTGTTCGACAAGGACGGCAACTTCCTGCGCTCGTGGGGCGAAGGCCTGTTCAGCCGCGCCCACGGCATCCATATCGACAGCGACGACAATCTCTTTTGCACCGATGACGGCGACCATACGGTCCGCAAGATCAGCACCGAGGGCAAGGTGCTGATGACGATCGGTGTGCCCAATCAGCCCGCGCCCTTCCTGAGCGGCAAGCCGTTCAACCGCTGCACGCACACCGCGCTGTCGCCCAAGGGCGAGATCTACGTCTCCGACGGCTATGGCAATTCCCGCGTCCACAAATACTCGCCCGACGGCAGGCACCTGATGTGCTGGGGCACGACCGGTACCGATCCCGGCGAGTTCAACATCGCGCACAACATCGCTACCGACGCCGACGGCTGGGTCTATGTCGCCGACCGCGAGAACCATCGCGTGCAGGTGTTCGACGGCAACGGCAAGTACGAAGCGCAGTGGAACAACATGCACCGGCCTTGCGCGCTCTACTGCTGTGGCGGGGCGAAGAACCCGACCTTCATCATCGGCGAGCTGGGTCCGGGCATGCCTGTGAACACGCACCACACAAATCTCGGCCCACGCCTCTCCATCGTCGACGCCGCGGGCAAGACACTGGCGCGGCTGGGCGGGCAGGACGGGCCCGGACATGAAGCTGGCCGTTTCCTGTCGCCACACGGCCTCGCGGTCGATTCGCGTGGCGACATCTATGTCGGCGAGGTGAGCTACACCAACTGGCCGAGCACCTTCCCGGGTACGCCCGTGCCCAAGTACCTGCGCTCGTTGCAGAAACTCGAGAAAGTCGTCTGAGGAGAATGGTTATGGTTGAACGCGTACTCGTCGTCGGCCCCAAGGACACGCTGTCCATGGTCGACGACCTGGCCCCCAAGGGCTACGAGATCGTCAAGGCGCTGCACAATTCGCCCGAGCAGAAGGCCGCACTGCCCGGCACCCACTACTTCGTGGGCTTCATCCAGCAGTATGTGACGCCGCAGCTCTTCAAGGATGCGCCGAACCTGAAGCTCATCCAGATGCTGAGCGCCGGCTACGACCGTGCCGACCTCGAGGCGGCCCGCAAGAGCGGCGTGCCGCTCTGCGCCAACGGTGGCGCCAACTCGGTTGCCGTGTCCGAGCACGCTATGCTGCTGATGCTGTCGGTGTCGCGCCGGCTGATCACCCAGCACAACAATGTCACGGCCGGTCGCTGGCACGGCAACTCCCCCCCGACCGTCCACGAGGTGCGCAACCGCGTGCTGGGCATCG
The DNA here is from genome assembly GCA_021732965.1 of Reyranella sp. GTDB lineage: Bacteria > Pseudomonadota > Alphaproteobacteria > Reyranellales > Reyranellaceae > Reyranella. Next base: position 3,363 of record JAKFVZ010000604.1, on the reverse strand, counting down.
TCGGCCTCGGCACCATCGGCAAGAAGGTCGCCAAGCTCGCACTCGCCTTCGGCATGACCGTCCACTACTACGACATCGCTCGCCTCAAGGAAGAGGAAGAAGACGCGCTCGGCGTCCGCTTCCGCCTGCTGCCCGAGATCCTGAAGCACTCCGACATCGTCTCGCTGCACGTGCCGCTCAACGATTCGACCCGACACATGATCGGCAAGGACGAGCTTGCCGCCATGAAGAAGTCGGCGATCATCGTGAACACCTCGCGCGGTCCGGTGATCGACGAGAAGGCGATGACTGCCGCCCTCTCCGCCGGCAACCTGTTTGGCGCCGGCCTCGACGTGTTCGACGAGGAGCCGACCCCGCCGGACAATCCCCTCCTGAAACTCGACAACGTCATTCTGACGGCGCACCTCGCCGGTCCGACGTTCGAGAGCAACATCACCCGCCTGCGCAACGGCTTCGACAACGTCCAGCGCGTCGCCCGAGGCGAGCCCGCCCTCTGGGTCGTCCCCGAACTGCTGGAGCCGAAGAAATGAGCCGTATTGCCCGCAGGACCATACTGGGGGCGGCCCTGGCCGCTCCCTTCATCGCCCGCGAGGGATTCGCCCAAGGCGACTGGCCCAAGGGCCCGGTCAAGTGGGTCGTGGCCTTTGCCGCCGGCGGCGCCGCCGACACGGTGGCCCGCAACATCGGCGTGCGCGTGTCCGAGATCATCGGCCAGCAGGTCATCATCGACAACCGCACTGGCGGCAACGCCGTCGTGGCGGCCAATGCGGTGCTCCAGGCCCCGCGCGACGGCCAGACCTTCCTGGTGGATGCGGCCAACCAGATCACCAATCCCCTGCTCATGAAGGATCTTCCCTTCGATTATGGGCAGACCTGGATACCGGTGACCCAGCTCGCGAGCTTCCCGCAGGTCGTGGCCGTGAAGCAGGATTTCCCGTCGAAGACCATCCAGGAGTTCATAGCGGCGGCGAAAGCCAAGCCCGGCACGATCAGCTACGGCACGCCGCCGGCCGCCGGCATGGCCCACATGGCGGGCGAGGAGCTGCAGCGCCGGGCCGGCATCAAGCTGATCCACGTCCCCTATCGCGGCGGTGCGGATGCGGCGCGCGACATCGGTGCGGGCGCCGTCGATTCGGTGATCATCACCACCAACTCGATCCGCCCGCCGGTCGCGGCCGGCCGCGCCCGAGTCCTGGCCGTCACCAGCCTCAAGCGCTCGGTCGCCTTCCCCGATGTCCCGACCCTGGCGGAAAGCGGCTATCCGGGCTTCGACCTGAATGACTGGAACGGCCTGTTCGCGGCCACCGGTACGCCGCCCGCCGTGGTCGACCGCATGCAGGCCGTGGTGGCCGAGGCCATCAAGGACCCCAAGGTGAAGGAACGGCTCGATCCGACCGGCGCGGACCTGGTCGCCAACACGCCCGCCGAATTCAAGACCTGGATTGCCGGCCAGCGCGAACTGCTGGGCAAGCTGATCGCCGACGCCGGCATCAAGCTGCAGTGAGGACCGCGGTCGCCTGAACCTGAAAGACCCTACGCGTCATCTCGACCGGAGCACCGAAGGTGTGGAGTGGAGAGATCTCCTCTCCACAAAAAGCCGTCAATTCGCGGATAAGAGGTCTCTCCGCTCCGCGCTTCGCGCCACGGTCGAGACGACGGACTTTGCTGAAGGCATCGCTCCTACGCCGCCTGCAGCTTCAGCCGGTAGGTCTCATCGAATTTCAGGATTGCCGCGAAGGAGACCGCGGCGGCCGCCATGATCATGAAGGCCGGGCTGAAATCGTTCTCGGTGCGATGCACCAGCCAGGTCGCCACCAGCGGGCTGAAGCCGCCCAGAACGCCCAGCGTCACGTTGTAACCCAGCGCGATCGCCGTGCAGCGGATCTCCGCCGGCACCGCCTCGACCATCAGCGCCGGCTGGCCGCCGATGAAAGCCCCGACCGACAGGACAAAGCCCAGTTGCCCCAGGAGGATCAGGGACGGATGGCCCTGGTGCATCAGCCAGAAGAACGGCAGCGCGCCGACGAAGCCAAGCGCCGCCGCGCCCAGCATCACCGGCCGCCTTCCGTAGCGGTCCGAGAGCCAGCCCATCATGATCATGACCGGCAGCATCACGATCATGCTGACCGAATTGATGGCCAGCGCGGTTGCCGGTTCGACTCCGTCCGCCGTCTGCAGCCAGCTTACGATGTAGACGAACATCAGGTAGAAGCCGACGGAGTTGAAGACGGAGAGCGCAGCGAGCTTGCCGAGCAGCGGTCCGTGATTGCGCACGGTATCGAGAAGCGGCGACCGCGCCTTGGGCGCGGCACGCGGCGCCTCATGGACGTGGCGGCGCAGGACAACGCCGGCAATGCCGACCACAAGACCCAGCAGGAACGGCAGGCGCCAGCCCCAGCTTTCCAGTGCCTGTTCCGACATCACCGAGGCCAGCAGCGCGCCGGTCGCCGAGCCGAGCAGGATGCCAGCGATGGCGCCGCAGCAGCCCAGTGCCCCCACCAGGGCGCGCCGGTTGGGCGGCGACTGTTCGATGATGAAGATGATCGAGGTCGTGTACTCGCCACCGACCGACAGGCCCTGCACCATGCGCAGGAGCGTGAGCAGGATCGGCGCGGCGATTCCCAGTGTGTGGTAGTCGGGCAGGACACCGACCAGGAAGGTCGGGATCGCCATGGCCGCCACCGAAAACGTAAGCGCGGCGCGTCGTCCGAGCCGGTCGCCGATCGCGCCGATCACCGCGCCGCCCACGGGGCGCATCAGGAAGCCCACGGCAAAGATTCCGAAGGCCGCCAGAATCTGGGCCACGGGGTCCTCGCTCGGGAAGAAGGCGCGACCGATCGCGGCGGCGAAGTAGCCGTAAACCGCGAAATCGTACCATTCCAGCACGTTGCCGATGGCGCCGGCCGCAATAACCCGGCGCGTGTTGCCCCGCTCCATCCCCGCTCCCCGAATCCCGATCCGGCCGATCAGCCGTAGACGAACGCCCCGTCCTCCAGATCGATGGCCGGGAAGACGTTCTTCTCGTTCCAGTAATCCTGGGTGTGCTGCCACTCCGGCTTGTCGCCCCGCTTGGGCAGGAGATGCATGCCGCGCATCAGGTAGCCCGGATTGAAATTCTCCGGGTCGATCCACGGCAGCAGCTCCATGCCCTTGTCCTCCGGCCGCAGGGCAACCTCGACCTTGCGGGCCTGGTGCTTGTCCATGTGGTCCAGCAGGCGGCAGACAAAGTCGCCCACGAGGTCGGCGCGCAGCGTCCAGCTCGCACGGAAGTAGCCGAAGACCCAGATCATGTTGGGCACGCCGGTGAACATCATGCCGCGATAGGTCACGGTGTCGGCGAAGTCGACCGCCTTGCCGTCCACC
>JAKFVZ010000318.1 GCA_021732965.1 Reyranella sp. | reverse complement strand
CCCCAACGCCGGCATGGCGATGGCGGTGACGCAGTTCGCCTCGGCCGCGGCGGCCATGGCCTGGATGTTCGCGGAGTGGGTGACGCGCGGCAAGCCGTCGGTACTCGGCATCATCTCGGGTGCGGTCGCCGGCCTCGTCGCCATCACCCCGGCTTCGGGCTTCGTGACCCCGATGGGCTCGCTGGCGATCGGCATCGTCGCCGGCCTGGTCTGCTTCTGGGGCGCTACCGGCCTCAAGAAGGCGATGGGCTACGACGACTCGCTCGACGCGTTCGGCGTGCACGGCATCGGCGGCTTCGTCGGCGCCATCCTGACGGGTGTGTTCGCTGTCGAGGTAATCGGCGGCGAGGGCAAGAAGGGCCTGATCGACGGCAACGCCGGCCAGGTCCTGACCCAGCTCTGGGGCACGCTGGTCGTCGTCGCCTGGTGCGCGGTCGCCACGTTCATCATCCTCAAGATCGTCGATGCCCTGATCGGGCTGCGCGTGACGACCGAGGAAGAGGTCGAAGGCCTCGACATCAACCTGCACGGTGAGACGATCCACTAGGAGCGTCTCTCCTCGAGATCGGGAACCCCTCTCCTCCTGGTTCCCTCTCATCCGCCGCTCCGTGTCGCGGCGGACCCTCGGGCCCGGCGAGTCTCTCGCCGGGCCTTTTTCTGTCCGGCGTTTGACGCCGCGAACGGCAGACGCCAGTCTGTCGGCGAACGCCGAAAAGGCAGAGGGGAACAAGATGAAGCTCGTGTCCGCCATCATCAAACCGTTCAAGCTGGACGAGGTGCGGGACGCGCTGACCGGCGTCGGCGTGTCGGGTCTGACGGTGAGCGAGGTCAAGGGGTTCGGCCGCCAGAAGGGCCAGACCGAGATCTATCGCGGCGCCGAATATCTCGTGAGCTTCCTGCCCAAGGTGAAGATCGAGATCGTGGTCGACGACAATCAGGTCGAGCGCGCGGTCGAGGCGATCCAGAAGGCCGCCCACACCGGCAAGATCGGCGACGGCAAGATCTTCGTCACGCCGGTCGAGCAGGCCGTGCGCATCCGCACCGGCGAATCCGGCTCCAACGCCCTCTGAGGTGGCGGGGCCCTTCGAGAAACGACAAGAACAAGACTGAACGGCAAGTAAGCAAGCAATACAAGACACGGGGGATGAAATGAACAGGACGGTCCTGCGCTTCGGCGTGCTTTTGGCGTGCCCGATGATCTTCGCGCCGGCCGTCTGGGCCGCCGACAAGCCGCAGATCGACACCGGGGACACGGCGTGGCTGCTGATGGCCACCGTCCTGGTCCTGATGATGAACATTCCGGGCCTGGCGCTTTTCTATGCCGGCATGGTCCGCAAGAAGAACGTGCTGGCGACAGCGGTCCAGGCCTTCGCCGTCGCGGCGCTGGTTACCGTCCTGTGGTTCGCCGTCGGCTATTCGCTGGCCTTCACCGACGGCGGCGCGCTGAATGGCGCGATCGGCTCGCTGTCCCGCGCCTTCGGCAATGGCCTGCTGGGAAGCACTCATGAACTCGCCAAGACGGTGCCAGAGAACGTCTTCCTGATGTACCAGGCGACCTTCGCCGTCATCACGCCGGCGATCATTGCGGGCGCCTTCGCCGAGCGCATGAAATTCTCGGCGATGATGTGGTTCATGGCGCTGTGGGTGCTGTTCGTCTATGTCCCGGTGGCCCACTGGGTATGGGGCGGCGGCTTCCTGGGGGCTGCCGGCGTGCTCGACTTCGCCGGCGGCCTCGTCGTCCATCTCAATGCGGGTATCGCGGCGCTGGTCTGCTGCGTGGTGATCGGCAAGCGGCACGGCTACGGCCAGGAATACATGGCGCCGCACAATCTGGTGCTCACCCTGATCGGCACGTCGCTGCTGTGGGTCGGCTGGTTCGGCTTCAACGCCGGCTCGGCGCTGGCGTCGGGCGAACTGGCCGGCAGCGCGATGCTGAACACCCACATCGCCGCCTCCGTCGCCGCTTTGGTCTGGATGGTCATAGAATGGGCAGCCCGCGGCAAGCCGTCGGTCCTGGGCATCCTCACCGGTGCGGTCGCCGGCCTCGGCATGATCACGCCGGCCGCGGGCTATGTGGAGCCGTGGGCGGCGATGGTGATCGGCGTCATCGCGGGCGCGGTCTGCTACTGGGCTTCGATCGTGCTCAAGAACAAGCTCGGCTACGACGATTCGCTGGATGCGTTCGGCGTCCACGGCGTCGGCGGCATCGTGGGATCGATCCTGGTCGGCGTCTTCGCGACCCGCGCGATCAACGACGTGGCCAAGGGCCAGCCGGTCGGGCTGGTCGACGGCCATGCCGGCCAGATCCTGACCCAGCTCTACGGCGTCGTCGTGATCGGCGTCTTCTGCGCCGTGGCGACCTGGATCATTCTCAAGATCCTCGATGTCGCAATCGGACTGAGGGTCACCCAGGACGAAGAGGTAGAGGGGCTCGACACGGCGCTCCACGGCGAGCGCGTCCAGTGAGGCAGCGGGCGGCGGACTAGCACTAGTGGCCCGGCGGGGAAGGGGTCCCAACCCCTTCCATTGTGTGAAGAAACAAGCCTATTCCATTGTTGTGATTGGCAAATTTGTTCCATAGAATATGGCGATAGGCTGGCCAAGTCAGGTCGGCACCGTTGCTTTATTGGGGCCGGTTCTGGCCCATTGGATACGAGAATGCTCAATCCGCGCCTGACCGAGACGCTGACCGACTTTCCATTCGCGCGGCTGAACTCGCTCATTGCCCCGATTGCGCCGCCGGCGCACCTGTCGATGATCAACATGTCGGTCGGCGAGCCGCAGGGCGCGATGCCGGCCTTCGCCCGCCAGATCGTGATCGACGAGGTCGACGGCTGGAACCGCTATCCACCGAACCAGGGCCTGCCCGATCTCAATCTCGCGATCTGCGAATGGCTGACGCGACGCTACAAGCTGCCCCAGGGCCTGCTCGATCCGAACATCCACGTCCATCCGACCGCGGGCAGCAAGGAAGGCGTCTACGTCATCTCGACCGTGGCGACGCCGCAGGAGAAGGGCGGGGCCAAGCCAATCGTCGCGTTGCCCAACCCGTTCTACCAGGCCTATCTCGGCGGCGCGGTCCTGTCGGGCGGCGAGCCGCTGCTGGTCAACGCCGAGGCCTCCAACGGCTTCCTGCCGGACTATGAGAGCCTCGACGAGGCGACCTGGCGGCGGATGTAGGTCGTCTATCTGTGTTCGCCGGCCAATCCGCAGGGCGCCATCGCCAGCAAAGACTATCTCAAGAACCTGCTGCGTCTCTGCCGCAAGTACGACACGGTGCTGGCCGTCGACGAGTGCTACGCCGAGATCTACACCGGCGCGCCGCCGCCGGGAGCCCTCGAAGCGGCGCTCGAGATCGACGAGACCGCGGGCAAGGACCCGTTCCGCAACCTGGTGGTCTTCCATTCGCTGTCGAAGCGTTCCAACGCCGCGGGCCTGCGCTCGGGCTTCATGGCCGGCGATCCCAGGCTCGTGGCGATGGTGTTGCGCTGGCGCAGCTACGGCGGCCCGCAGATTCCGTTCGCCGTCCAGAAGGCGTCGGCCGCGCTGTGGCGCGAGGAGACGCATCCGGTCCAGACGCGGGAATGGTACGCGAAGAACTTCCGCGTCGCCGAACAGATCCTTCACAACCGCTTTTCCTACTACACCCCGGGCGGCGGCTTCTTCCTCTGGCTCGACGTCGGCAACGGCGAGGAAGCGACGCGCAAGCTGTGGGGCGAGGCCCACGTCAAGGTCCTGCCGGGCGCCTATGCCTGCCGCGAGACCAACGGCATCAACACCTCCCATCGCTACATCCGCGTGGCGCTGGTGCATGACGAGAAGACCACGCGCGAGGGGCTGCAGCGCCTCGCGGCCGTCCTTTAGGGAGCGTTTGCGCGCATGGCCATGCTGAGCCTTTCTTCAGCGTTGCAGCCCCGGACTTCCATCCTGCCGGAAGGCGGGCGCGATTTCCTGCGCCGCCGCATGATGGAGATCGTGGGTGTCGCGACGGCGGGTTTCGGCCTGATGCTGATGATGGCGCTGTTCACCTACAGCCCCGGCGATCCCTCGCTCAATCACGCCACGGCGCGCGCGCCGAACAACCTGCTCGGCCTGCCGGGCGCCTACATCTCGGACCTGCTGCTTCAGACCTTCGGCCTGGCCATCATCCTCGCGCCGGTCGCCTTCATCACCTGGGGCGTCCGCATGGTGCGCACCCACCATCTCGGCTTCTTCGGGCTGCGCCTGTCGTTGCTGCTTCTGGCGCTGCTGATGATGAGCGTCGCCTGCGTCGGCCTCGGCGACGTCGGTGGTGCGGCGACCCATGCCGGGCCGGGCGGCCTGGTCGGTCTCGCCCTGGTCGGCCGCTTCCGCGAACTGGTGCTGACCCATTCGAGCGGCGGTGCGCTCACCCTCATCGAGCCGGTGTGCGCCGCCCTCGCCTTCATCGCGATGGCGCCGGCGCTCGGCATGAACCGCACCGACCTGCCGCTGATCTTCCGCATCCTGCGGGCGCCCTTCCTGTGGACCGTGTTGGGCGTGCGGGCTGCCATCGGCCTGTGGCGCGGCAAGCCGCAGAACCTCGAGGAAGAGAACGAGCCGCCGGCGCCGCATATCGGCTACGCCGAGATTCCGGGTGAGATCGACGCCAGCCAGTACGATCCGGCGCGCTTCGAGAACCGCTACGAGCAGATCCCCGAGGAAGGCACGGCGATGCCGGCCCGCGAGTCGCTGATGGTCGACGCGCCCTATGCGCCGATCGAGCGTCCGGCCGACGACATCCCGGATGCGCCCGACGGCCTGAGGATGCATTCGCCGGTTCTGGACGAAGCCGCGCCGGCGCGCGCCCAGGAGCGTACCTTCCTCAGCCGCCTCACCGGGGGCCTGCGTATCGAGCCCTTCATGCGCCGCTCGGCGCCGGCCTCCGCGCCCGCCGCGGAGCGCATCGAGCCGGGCTTCGGCGGCCACGAGGCCGCGCCTTCGCCGCAGCAATACCGGCAGCCCGTCGCCGACGAGGAATTCGAGGCGCCGCCGCATGCCGTCGCGCCGCCACCGTCTTCGCCGCCGGCGGTGGTCGAGGAAGAGATCGACGAGCAGGTCGACGAAAATCCCTTCACGCCCGACAATGCCCTCGATCTCGAGCAGCCCGCGGTCGCGGTGGCCCAGCCGGGCGTGAAGATCGTGCCGCGCAAGACGGCCGTGGCGCAGGGCAAGCGGGCCGCCAAGGCCGGCCAGCGCGAACTCGACCTCAGGGCCGGGGAATACAAGCTGCCGCCGCTCGACATCCTGTCGCTGCCGTCGCGGGTCAACGCCCAGCCCAAGATCGACGAAGAGGCGCTGGAGCAGAATGCGCGCCTGCTCGAAACGGTGCTCGACGATTTCGGCGTGAAGGGCCAGATCGTCAAGGTGCGGCCGGGTCCGGTCGTGACGCTCTACGAACTCGAGCCGGCGCCAGGCACCAAGTCGAGCCGCGTCATCGGCCTTGCCGACGACATTGCCCGCTCGATGAGCGCGGTTTCGGCGCGCGTCGCCACCGTGCCGGGCCGCAACGTCATCGGCATCGAACTGCCGAACGCCAAGCGCGAGACGGTGTTCCTGCGCGAGCTTCTTTCGACCAAGCACTACGAGGACGGCCGCCTCGCCCTGCCGCTGGCGCTGGGCAAGGACATCGGCGGCGATCCGGTGATCGCCGACCTCGCGCGCATGCCGCATCTGCTGATCGGCGGCACCACCGGCTCGGGCAAGTCGGTGGCGGTCAACACGATGATCCTGTCGCTGCTGTACCGGCTGACGCCGAACCAGTGCCGCTTCATCATGATCGACCCGAAGATGCTGGAACTCAGCGTCTACCAGGACATCCCGCATCTTCTGACGCCCGTCGTCACCGAGCCGCGCAAGGCGATCGTGGCGCTGAAGTGGGTCGTGCGCGAGATGGAAGACCGCTATCGCGCCATGAGCGCGGTCGCGGTGCGCAACATCGCGGGCTACAACGAGAAGCTCGTCGAGACCGCGCGCAAGGGCGGCGTGCTGACCCGCAAGGTTCAGACCGGCATCGATCCCGAGACGCGCAAGCCCACCTTCGAAGACGAGGAGATGGACCTCCGGCCGCTGCCCTTCATCGTCGTCATCATCGACGAAATGGCCGACCTCATGCTGGTCGCCGGCAAGGAAATCGAGGCCACCGTGCAGCGCCTCGCCCAGATGGCGCGCGCCGCCGGCATCCATGTCGTGATGGCCACGCAGCGCCCGTCGGTCGACGTCATCACCGGCACCATCAAGGCGAACTTCCCGACCCGCATCTCCTTCCAGGTCACCTCCAAGATCGACAGCCGCACCATCCTGGGCGAGCAGGGCGGCGAGCAGCTGCTGGGCCAGGGCGACATGCTGTACATGGCCGGCGGCGGCAAGATCGCCCGCGTCCACGGCCCGTTCGTCAGCGACGGCGAGGTCGAGGAGGTGGTCCGCCATCTGCGCGCCCAGGGCGCGCCGGCCTATATCGATTCCGTCACCGACGATCCCGAATCCGAGGCCGAGGGCTCAGGCCTGCCGGGCGACGGCGAGGAAGGCGAGAGCGACCAGCTCTACGACCAGGCGATCGCCCTGGTCGCCCGCGAGCGCAAGTGCAGCACTTCTTTCATCCAGCGCTATCTGCAGATCGGCTATAACAGGGCCGCCCGCATCGTTGAACGCATGGAACGCGAGGGCGTCGTCAGCTCCGCCAACCATGTCGGCAAGCGCGAAGTCCTGGCCCGCGACATCGACGACCGGGAGCGCTGAGCGCCCGCGCAGAGGGCGAACGAGGAACGATGAGCGAGCAAGCCCAGCCTGGATCCGCCGCGAGGCCGCCCGTTGCGGGTGGCCCGGTTGCGTCAGCCTCGGTGCGCCACCGGCGCCGTATCCCGTTGGTGTGGATCGTTCCCATCCTGACCGTGCTGATCGCCGGATGGCTTGCCTGGGACACGTTCTCCAAGCGCGGCCCCACCATCACGGTGGCGTTCGACACGGCCGCCGGCCTGACGGCGGGCCAGTCGCAGCTCAAGTACCGCAACGTCGTCATGGGCACGGTGAAGTCGATCACCATTCCGCCGGACCTCTCAAAGGTCCTGGTGACGATCGAGACCGTGAAGGAAGCCGAGCCGCTTCTCACCGACAAGACGACGTTCTGGGTGGTGAAGCCGCAGCTCTTCGCCGGCAACGTCTCCGGCCTCGAAACCATTCTGTCCGGCTCCTACATCGGCATGCGGCCCTCGACCGACAAGGGAACGCCTGCGCGCAGTTTCGTGGGGCAGGAGGATCCGCCGATCCTCCAGGCATCGGTCAAGGGCACGATCTTCCGGCTCGACACCGCCAGGTTGGGTTCGATCAGCCTCGGCGCGCCGATCTTCTTCCGCGACATCGAGGTTGGCACGGTGCTGGGCTGGGACCTGCACGATCTCGCCAGCCGAGTCGCCATCCATGCCTTCGTGCGGGCCCCGTTCGACCGCTATGTCCGCGACGACAGCAACTTCTGGAACGCCTCCGGCCTGTCGGTCTCGCTGGGTTCGAACGGCATCAGCATCCAGATGGAGTCGCTGCGTGCCATCCTGCTGGGTGGCATCGCCTTCGACACCGCGCACGACTCGACCGCCCCCATCAGCAAGGCCGATCATCGTTTCAAGCTCTACGCCAACATCGAGGAGGCCAAATCGGCGGGCTTCGGTCAGCAGATCAAGCTGATTTCAATGTTCCCCGGCTCGGTCGCCGGTGTCACCGAGGGGGCCGACGTCACTTTCCATGGCCTCAAGATCGGCGAAGTCACCCGTGTCGGGCTGGTCTACGACCCCAAGCAGGACCGCGTCGTGGCGCCCATCCACTATCGCGTCGAGGCCGGCCGCATCAGCAATCTTGCCAAGGCGCAGGGCCTCGAGCCGATCAACATCGCCGAGGAGATGATCCATCGCGGACTGCGCGCGACGCTGCAGGCGCCGAGCCTGATCAGCAACTCCAAGATCATCTCGCTGCAGGTGGTGCCGGATGCCGCCCGGGGCGAGCTTGAGAAAATCGGAGACCACTATGTCATTCCGGCCGCCGAGATCGGCGGCTTCGACAGCATCACGGCTTCGGCCAGCGAGCTCTTGAGCAAGATCAACCGCATCGACTTCGACAAGATCGGCAACAGCCTGCTTGGCGCCGCCACCGGCATCGAGCAGACCGTGAACGGGCCGCAGATCAAGGTGACACTGGCGGCGCTCGAGAAGGCGATGATCGACGTGCAGGACATCGCGGCCAAACTCGACAAGGACGCCACGCCGGCGCTGAAGCGCCTGCCCGACATCGCCGCGCAGCTCCAGGAGGCCGTCGTCAAGGCGAACAAGCTGATCAGTTCCGTCGACAAGGGCTATGGCGACACGTCGAAGTTCCATCGCGACATCGACCGCCTGCTGCCCCAGATCACCGACGCCGCGCGCTCGATCCGCGCTTTGGCCGACCTGCTTTCGCGTCACCCCGAGGCCCTGATCAAGGGCCGCACCAACACGGGCAAGGAATGATCTCCACTCGCCTCGGCCGCCGCCGCTTCGGCCTTCTCGCCCTTCCAGTCGTCGCGGCGCCCGCGCTGCAGGCCTGCGGCTCCTCACCGGAGCCCACGCTCTACACGCTGGCGGTTCGCCCCGGGCCCGTTCTGTCGCGCGGCCCGCGCATCGTGCAGATCCGCGACATCGGCCTGCCGGGCTATCTCGACCGCAAGGAGATCGTCCGCTCGACCGAGGACTTCAAGCTCGACGTCCGCTCCAACGCCTGGTGGGGCGAGCCGGTCGGCGGAATGATAGGACGCACCATCGTGCTCGAACTCTCGCAGCGCCTGCCCGGCAGCCAGGTCTACAGCGAGGCCGGATCGATCACGATCGACCCCTATGCCGCCGTCGGCATCGACATCCAGCGCTTCGACGCCGACAAGGCCGGCAATGTCGTCCTGCTGGCCCAGGCCGCCATCCAGTTCAACCGGCCGACCCGCACGGCGGCACGCAACTTCTCGATCACGAAGCCCGTACCGACGCCGGACACGCCGGGCCACGTCGCCGCCATGAGCGATGCGCTGGGCGAACTGTCGGACGGCATCGCCGCGCTTCTGCAGTAGCCGATGTTGCGGGCCTTCGCCGCGCGACGCGAGGCCGGACCGCTGGTCACGCAGCCCCAGCTCCGCGAATGTCCGGGCTGCGGCCTGTTCCAGATCGTGCCGGCGATGGCGGCCAACATGCGCTCCGATTGCGAGCGCTGCGGCACGCCGCTGCGCGCCACGCGCGCCGACCCGACCGGCCATTGCCTGGCGCTCACCTTCGCCTCGCTGGTTCTGTTCGCCGTGCTGTGGCTGTCGATGCTGATGAAGGTTTCGACGGCCGGCATCGTGCACGAGACCACGCTGCTCTCGGGGCCTGCCGAGCTGGTGCGCCATGGCCTGTGGCCGCTCGCCATTGCCGTGGCCTTCACCACGGCGCTGGCACCGCTCATCAAGTTCGCCGGCACGATCTATGTGCTGATCGGCCTGCGCATGCGAACCCTTCCGCCCAACCTGCGGGGCATCTTCCTGATCTCCCGCCGGATGGGAACCTGGGCAATGCTCGAGGTGCTGCTGCTCGGCGTGTTCGTGGCCTACACCAAGCTGGGCGATCTGGTGACGATCGAGCTCGGGCCCGCGGTCTATGCGCTGGGAATCCTCACCATCGTCATCGTGTGGGCGGAGCTGGCGCTCGATCCGCAGGCAGTGTGGGACGAGATCGAGCGGCGCGGCCAGACCCATGCGCCGATGCCGGCCGTGGCGCCGCTGGAATACCGGGCGGGTGCGGCCGGTTGCGAGGACTGCAAGCTGGTCTGCGTGCCGGCCGAGCATGACGGAAGATGCCCGCGCTGCGGCGCGCGCGTGCATGAACGCAAGCCCGACAGCCTGAACCGGACGCTTGCCCTCGTGATCGCGGGCGCCGTCCTCTACATCCCGGCCAACATCTATCCGGTGCTGACGGTCATCCAGCTCGGCTCCGGCGCCCCCAGCACCATCATGGGCGGGGTGGAGGAGCTGGTCTCCTCGAAGATGTATCCGCTGGCGCTGCTGGTCTTCTTTGCCAGCGTGCTGGTGCCGCTGTTCAAGCTGATCGGCCTCGTGAGCATGATCGGTGCGACCTCGCTCACCGGGACGGCCGAGAATGCCGGCGTGCTGCTGCGCCAGCGCACACGGCTCTACTTCATCGTCGCCTGGATCGGCCGCTGGTCGATGGTCGACATCTTCATGGAATCGCTGCTGGGGGCGCTCGTCCAGTTCGGCCGCGCCGTCACCATCGAGCCCGGCATGGGCGCGCTCGCCTTCTGCGCCGTCGTCATCGTCACCATCTTCGCGGCCGAAGCCTTCGATCCCCGCCTGATGTGGGACGCCGCCGCGCGCAACCCGCACCGCACGGCTCTGCCGTCGGCGGCGAGCCGGAGAGATGGGCAGGCCGCCACCGTCAGTTCAGGCTGAAGGCCAGGTTCAGCTTGATGTTGTGTTCGTTGCGGAAGGAACCGTCTCGCCTCCGGATCGAATCGAGTTCGTAGCCGAGCGATCCCTTGGCCCAGGCGGTGAGCTGGCGCCCGAATCCGATGAAGGCGCGGTTCTGCGCGAAGCCCGACGTCCGGGTCGGACGATCGGTGCTCACATTGATGAAGACCTCGTCGGACAAGGCGAGCTCCCAGGGCGAGCGCCAGAGCGGGATGCGCACGCCCGCAAGGGCGCGGGTGCGCACCAGCAACCGGTTGTCGTCGAAGAACAGCTCTTCCCAGCGCAGCCGGCCGACGATCGGCAGTCCCTCGACGCGGCTGCGATAGAGGATGTCCTGGAAGGGCCCGCGCGACTGCCGCGCGCCGGGAAGGTAGCGGGTGAACTGGACGTAGCCGGCGGCCAGCGCCCAGTGGGGCGAGAGGACATACTCGAAGCCCGGCCGGACCTGCAGCGTCCGCAGGCGACTCATGTTCTGGTCGAAGCGCAACTGCGCATCGAGATGGAACGACCATTTCCGGTCGATCCGATACTCGAGCGCGGCGGCGGGCGATTCCCAGACGCTGCCATTCTGAGCTTGTGCCGCCTGTGCCTGTCTCTGGCGCCGTTGCGCCTGCGCCGCCGTCGAGACGAGGCAGAAGATCACCAAAAACGCCACGAAACGGAGAACTGAACTCGACACCCCATCGACGTTAGCGGCGACGCGGTGGTCGAGCAATTCGAGGCGATTTCTGCGCAGCGAGCGACGCAGGCCGCGCCGGATTGACTCGTCCGGGCTCGAATGTCCTAATGTCATAACAATAGAAGAGCCGGCTCATGAGGTGTCGGCCGCAACATCCCTGGGAGGGAGTGATGAAGGCTTTCAAGGTCGCCGTTCGTGCGTTCGCGTTTGCCAGCCTGGGCTTGCTGTCGGCCACAGCGGCGCGCGCCGACGACATCGTCGTCACCCATTACGGCTCGCTGCTCTACGGCGTGCCCTACGCCATCGCGATGGAGAAGGGCTACTTCAAGGAAGCCGGCGTCGACATCAAGGGCATCCTGACTTCCAAGGGCGGCGGCACGTCGGTCCGCAACATGATGGCGGGCGACACGCTGTTCGCCGAGGTGGCACTTCCGGCGGCGCTGAGCGCCATCAAGGAAGGCTTCAACATCAAGATCATCAGCGGCGGCACCAACGGCCGCAGCTCCTTCTGGGTCACGCGTCCCGGCGAAGCGATCGACAAGCCCGCCGACCTCAAGGGCAAGCGCTTCGTCTATTCGCGCCCCAAGTCGGTCAGCGAGGCGATCACGCTCACCGCGCTGAAGTCGTGGGACATCACCGCGGCCGACGTGAAGATGATCGCCATCGGCGATTTCGGCGCGGGTCTGACGGCGCTCGAGCACAACAAGGTCGACGTCGCCATCATCCCCGAGCCGATCTACTCCCAGAAGGAGAAGGCCGGCACCAAGTACAAGACGCTGAGTTGGCTCGACGAGAAGCTGCCGGCCTACGCCCAGACGGTCGGGATCGCGACCGACGAGATGATCGCCAAGAACGGCCCGAAGCTGAAGGCGGTGATCGAGGCGCGGCGCAAGGGCGTCGAATTCCTGCACGCCAATCCGAAGGAAGCGGCCGAGATCGTCTCCAAGGCCTACAACCTGCCGCTCGACGTCACGACCAATGCCATCAATAACATCAAGAAGATGAACCCGACCTGGTGGAGCCGGGGCGAGCTCGCGATGCCGCTGATGCAGTCGATGGCCGATGCGCTGGGCTCGGTGGGCGCGCTGCAGCTTCCCGTGGACTGGAAGGCCGCCCTCGACGCGCAGTTCGTGCCCGCCGCTGCGGCGAAGACCCAGTGACGGCCGGCGCGCCGCGTCTGGCCGCGGTCGAGAACGCGGCCAGCCACAAGATCCATGCGCGTCTCGACGGCGTGACGCGCGTCTACCCGCCGCGTGCGGGCCATGGCGAGGTCCATGCGCTGGGCCCGATCTCCTTCGATCTTCGAGCCGGCGAGTTCTTCAGCGTCGTCGGTCCGTCCGGTTGCGGCAAGTCGACCCTGCTCGATGTGCTGGCGGGCCTCGCGGTGCCGTCGGCCGGCACCGTCGAGTTCGAGGGCAAGCCGGTGCGCGGCGAGGTGCCGGATGGCGTCGGCGTCGTGTTCCAGGAGGATGCCAGCTTCCCGTGGCTTACGGTCGAGGACAACGTGTCCTTCGGCCTGCGGCGAGCCGGCGTCGATGCGGCGGAAAGCAAGCGGCGGGTCGATTTCGCGATCGGCTTCATGGGCCTGCGCGATTTCAGCCGCGCCTATCCCAGCCAGCTCTCCGGCGGCATGCGCCAACGCGTCTGCATCGCGCGGACCCTGGTCATGCAGCCGCGCCTGATCCTGCTCGACGAGCCTTTCGGCGCCCTCGACCAGCAGACGCGCCTCCTGATGGGCGACGAGCTGCTTCGGCTCTGGCGCGAGACCTCTGCAACGGTACTGCTGATCACCCATGCGCTCGACGAGGCCAACCTGTTGTCGGAC
>JAKFVZ010000755.1 GCA_021732965.1 Reyranella sp. | reverse complement strand
GAATCGCCCACGATCAGGACGGGCTCGGCGGTGGGTGCCCATCGGCGGGTCAGGTGCTGCCGAAAGGAGGCCGCGCGGTCCACGCCGCCAGCGTCGGCCTGTGCACCGGCCCCCGCGCCATTCTTCATCTGTGATCCTGCATTCCTGTTCCCGGCCGACGGGAATTCCGGGAGCAGAATGCCGCCGCTGCGGTCGCCATTGCCAGCGCTGATTTCGGGCGGGACTGTTTGGTTACAGAGATTTAATTTCCGTTCGTCAGTGAACGTATTGCCTTTGCCCTCACGGGGTTTCAGACTCCCGCCTGGGGGCAGTTGCTGACGGGAGACCCCGTTGGCCTGTGCGGGAAACCGGAACGGGTCATCGTCTTCGTTCGATTCGCAGGGGGATAGAATGGCCACTCCGCCGCCGGTGACGCTGACTTTTCAGATGTCAGATGCCTTCATCACGGAAGTCACGGGACAATCGGGCGGCCAGACCGGTTCCAACTATACCGGCGTCTGGGCCTATCTCTGGAACAGCGCACCGCCCTCCGGCGACCAGAACTTCACGACCCTGATCGATGGCGGCCAGCTCCAGAACGGCACCCTGGACAGCTCCACGAACACCTATACCGTCACCATAGACCTCACCAACACCACGACGACGACGGCCAACGGCGCGGCCCTCTACCTGATCGTGCAGAGCGAGCCGCTGACGAATCCCGGCACCAGCGACCATGCCAACGACCTCACCACGCTGATCACCGCCGAAGCCGATATCGCGATCAACGTGTCCACGTACCAGTACGGTTACGCGCAGTTCGAGTACTCGCTGCTCGGAAAGGGCGGAGACGCAGGCGACCTGACGGCGATCCCGGGTTACGCGCTCAATACCCAGCTGGCCGTGAGCTACAGCGACGGCACGACGCAGTATCGCGGCTACGGACAGACGCAGCAGGCGACATTCACGGCGCTCGACAACGGTGCCACCCCGTCGAACACGCTGACCTACAATGGCGGCGAGCTGGCCGGCCAGAACATGATGGTGATCTCGCCATCGAACATCCAGATGGGCGGCGGCAACCTCTACCCCGATTCGGACTGGCAGGATTACGTCACCGAGGGCTTCGCCGCGCAGCGCGACCTGCTGCTGTCGGGATCGACCAACGGTGAAGTCGATGCCAACGGCGTCTGGCACAACGGCCAGTACTATTCCTACAAGATCCAGTCGGTCCAGCTGGGCAACGGCACCTGGGGCAGCCAGGGCCAGTATTTCGTGTTCAGTCCGAAAGAGGACAGCCAGACCAAGGCCTGGATGGTGATCAGCGCGGCCGACCTGCAGTCCAACCTCTATTCGGCGGGTCAGGGCAGTCTCTACATCTACGAAGATCCCTACCTGACGCAGCCCTTCACCGTTCCCGGCAGCGGCAGCCCGCCGGGCTCGGCGGACACCATTTTCGTCACGCCGGGCGGTACCAACGACCAGTTCGGCAACGTCCTCACGCAGGTATTCACCGGCTTCACCGCGGGCTACTGGGCGACCGTCGCCAATCAGTCCAACCCCTACAACGGCGGCACCTACGGGCCGAGCAACTGGGCGGCCCAGAGCATCAACCTCAACAGCAACGCGAACTGGGATGCGGCTTACGCGTTCGACAACTACCGTGACCTGACTGTTTCGCCCAAGCCGTCCTACATCCACTTCGACGCCTACAGCGAATACTTCTTCTACAATTCCAATGTCTACGGCTCGGCTTTCTCCGACAACCTGTCGGTCGACATCACGCCCGGTCCGCTGATCCCGCTCGGCCAGCCCGGCGTGTCTGGCACCTCGCCGGCCAACAACGTCGGCAACATCAACCTCTACGTCTATGGATCGCAGGAGACGGCGCCGAACTATACGGCGCCCACCGGCGGGCCGTTCCTGCCACCGGCCACCACCCAGACCGACTATCTGATTCCCGACACGACGAGCGCGCTCTATCTCAATGTCGTCGGCAGAGACGGGTCGGCGCTGCTGCGGCCCGATCTCACCGTCCAGCTCGGCATCTACATCGGCAAGGACGGCAACGGCCACGGGCAGTTCGAGTACGTGACCCTGCCGACCGGCGGCAACCTCTGGCAGACCTATACCTTCAGCGGATCGCCCGGCGCCTGGACCATCGCGACCAGCACCAACTCGCTGGGCACCTTCGGCATCGCAGGCCTTCCCGTCGCCAGCACCGTCGCGCAGGGCGACATTGGCTGGTATCAGCTCGTGCTCTCCGATCTCGAGGGCCGCCAGAAGGTCTACGAATTCTATACGACCGCCGCCTCGACGACGCCCGGCGACATCGAGGACACGATCTTCGACGTGGCGGTCGCGGGCGGCGCCAACATCAATCCCAACAGTCTCACTTCAAGCAACCTCGAGATCGATCTCAACGAGTACCGGTCGGCGCCGGTCGAGATGCTGACTTTCGCCTATGCCGGCGGCGCCTCGCTGAACCAGCCCGCGGCGGCGCCCATCGTCGGCACCTTGAGCGGTGGGGCCTTCACGGCCTTCGATCAGCAGAACGGCACCGGCATGCCCACTCAGAGCAATATTCCGTCGTCGCTGCCGCCCTCGGTTTCGATCACGGGCGAGCAGGCGCTGGCTTTCGGCTGGACCGGCACCAACAACGGCACGCATACGGGCACGCCGACGAACTCGACCGCGACGCCCACCGGCGGCATTACCGTGTACGGTCTGACCTCGCAGTACACGAACCAGATCGTTCCCGGGCACATCGCGCAGGTCCAGATTACCCAGACCAGCGGCGGCAGCTTCCAGGGCGTGCTGCAGGCGACGCCGGATCTCGACGGACGCTGGCAGACCACGACGACGGCGACGCTGGGCAACGGCACCTATTCGGTGACGATGCAGGAGCTGCTGGCCGACGGCGTCACGGCCTACGGGCCGCCCAGCGTGGCGCTAACGCTCACCGTGACCGGCGTGACGGCGAACGGCGCCATCACCGACACGGCGGCCGACATCTCGGCCGACCTCGATGCCTACGGCGCCAACCTGCCGACCTCGATCACCATCTCCGACAACGAGGCGCTCACCGTCACGGTGGGGCAGATCACCGGCGATGCCGCGGCGCTTGCCGTGACGCAGAATGCCGACCTCTCGCCCTACCAGCTCATCGTGCAGGACAAGGCGGGCAATGTGGCCGCCGCCCTCAGTGCGCTTTCCAGCAACACCCACGTGCAACAGATCGAGTTCACGGACGTGGGCGAATCGGTGCTGCAGATCGCCTACACCGACTACCAGGCGAACGGCGCGGCGATCGACAAGATGACCGGCGCCCACAGCTTCCTGATGAGCGTGACAGGGCAGGCCTATTCGTCGATGGCCTACGACTACAACGACGACAACGAACTGACGGGCGCGCAGTACTTCCACACCGGCATCACCGGCCAAGCCTATACCGGCTACGAAGTGGCCTATGACGGTTCGAACCGGCTGCTGAACTACACCTTCACCGGCGTGACCGGTCAGGCCTACCACGCCTACGAATACGACTATGCCGCCGGCTATTCCACCGCGCTGCCCAACAACGGATTGATCGGACAGAAGTACTTCTTCGCCAACGTGCAGGGGCAGGCCTACACGAACTACCAGCACGACCTCGACGAGAACGGGCTGACGACCCGCCTCTACTACAGCGGCGTCAAGACCCAGCTCTATTCGTCCTACGAGGACGACTACATCATCAACAGCACCGGCAGCCACTTCGTGGGCCAGAAGTACTACTTCACCGACATCGTGGGCCAGAACTACACCGGCCATATGCAGCAGCTCGATGCCGGCGGCAACCTGATCCAGGACCTCTTCACCGGTGGTCAGGTCACCACGACGCAACTTTACTCTTCGTGGGCGAACGACTATGCCAACGGTGTCCTGACCGGCCAGACCTATTATCAGACCGACATCATCGGCCAGAACTACACCGGCTACGTGGTCGAACTGAACGCGACGGGCCAGAAGATCGGCGAGACCTTCACCGGTGTCACAGGCCAGGCCTACTCGGCCTACGAGTACGAATATGCGGGCGGCAACGGAGTGGTCACCGGCATCACGCACTACTTCACCAACGTACAGAACCAGGAGTATGCGAGCTACCAGCTCGACTACGTCGTGACCAGCGGTGTCTCGACCGAGGCGCAGGCGATCTACAACATGAACGACGGCAGCCATACGATCAAAGGTCTGCTGTCGACGCCGCAGACGCTCAACAGCATCTTCGACGACGTGATGACCGGCGGCAGCGGCGCCGACAGCTTCGTCTATGCGCCGTTCTTCGGCACCTCCGTCATCACCGACTTCAACGCGGGTGAGGGCGACACGATCACGCTGCCGACCTCCGAGTTCGCGGACTTCGCCTACGTCCAGGCCCATAGCACCGTTGCCGGGGGCAATACCGTCATCGTCGGCAGCAACGGCGACAGCATCGCGCTGCAGGGCATCACCACCTTGCAGGAGTCCGACTTTCTCTTCGCGTAGGTGCTTGCGCACCTCACGCGCTCAGATGCGCGTGAGGGCATTGCGAAGAATCAATCTCCGTTTGCATTCGAACGCGTTGACGGACTGGTTCCGGCAGCGTCATACAGATGCCGAGAATCAGCATCGCTCCACGGAGCGAAAAGCGGGGGTAGATGGCTGTTCCGGTGAATCTGACCTACCACGTGTCGGCGGCTCTGCTGTCGGAACTCACGCAGAACGGCAGCGGCAACGGCGTCAACGCCTATCTCTGGTACAACAGCTACAGCGCGGCCGGTTCTTCCTCGCCCTTCACCACCATCATATCGAATGGTGTGGCGAACGGAGGCACTTTCAACAGCACCACCGGCACGACCGACTGGGACCTGGCGCTCACCACCGATTCGGTGGCCAACCCCGTTTCGGGGGGCAAGATCTACCTCATCATCCAGAGCAACCCGACCTCGACGCCGACGGCCAATGACCTGACGACGCTGATCGGCACCACGGAAGGCAACATCAACCCGGCCAACGCCTTCGCCTACAATTTCAGCTACGACACGTTCGAGGTCGCGCTGGCCAACAGCACGGGCGACGTCGCCGATCTCAGCGCCATCAACAGCTTCGGCCACCAGTTCGGCATCAGCGCCATCGTCGACGGCGTCACCCTGGCGCGAGGCTACAACTCGGCCTACGACGCCGGCGACATCGGTTCGCAGATCGACGTTGCCGCCACGAATGTCCCGCAGCCGGGCTCCACCGCGCCGGTCATCAATTTCCCGGCCGGCAGCACGCTGGCGGCGTTGGGCATGATCGCCATCACGCCGGCGACCGACAATGGCGACCAGGCGCCGCCGTACAATCCGCCCCCGACGACGCCCGACTACACCAGCATCTGGCAGGCGGCAAACTGGCAGGACTATCTCAACACGGTGAGCACCCTCACGGGCATCGAAATCGTCGGCCATTACAACGGCGCCAAGGATGCGGGCGGCGTCTATCACAATCCGGGCTATTTCGATTACGCGCTGTCGTTCCAGGCGGTCTCGGGCAATCCCAATCTCGCCGACGGCAACTACTTCATCCTGTCGCCGAGCGCCCAGAGCCAGATCAGGGGATACCTGGCCATCAGCGAATCCAGCCTGATGGGCAATCTCTACTCGCCGGGCCTCGCGGCCGATTCAGCCTACGTGTTCAGCGATTCGGCGTTGCAGGACCCGTACAACATCGATGGCAACACGCCCACCGGTGAGATGAACATCGGTCTGAACAACCAGTGGAGCGACATCTTCACCCAGCTCTTCACCGGCTTCACGGGGGGCTACTACGGCGGCACCGGCAAGTCGATCCCGGCCAGCGAGAACAGCCCGAACGCGCCGGGCTATACCGTCAACCTCAACCAGAACTACAACTGGGATCCGACCTACGCGTTCGACGGCGCGCGCGCCACCGGCACGATCCTCACCGGGCAGCACTACGATCCCTATGCCAAGATCTTCTTCGACAATTCGAACATCTACGGCACGGCCTACGGCGATGCGCTGACGGCGAACTTCAACACCTCGGTGACGCTGCCCGTCTTCACCGGCAGCGTCGCCAGCGGCACCAACGTTTCCAACATCGACCTCTGGGCCTTCGCCGCGACCGAGAAGATGACCACGGTGCCGGGCACGACGACGAATTTCTATGCGCCCTACACGATCGACAACTACCTCGCCCCCGGCGCGGCCGACTACGCCGTGCCGGCCGGGCCCAGCACCGGCAACAACCTCACCATCGACCTCGCCAACAACGGCATGGTCGTGAACCCCGGCGCGGCCGACATCAAGCTCGGCATCTATCTCGGGAGCGGCCAGTTCCAGTATGTCGACCTGCCGAGCGGTGCGGACCAGAACGGCGGCGGTCCCTGGCAGACCTGGACGATCACGCAGGACACGTCGCTGCCGGCGGGACAGCAGTATGCGATCGAGTCCATTCCGATCCCGGGAAACTACAGCGCCGTCCCGCCGCAGCCCTACATCCCCTACACGTCCTCGGACCAAGTCGGCTCGCTTTCCTTCGACAATCTGCCGGCGGTGGCGAGTGCGACCAACTGGTATCAGCTGATCGTCGGCGGCAAGACCTTCAACTTCTATGCCACGCTCGACGGCTCCTCCAACGTGACGGCGGTGGCGGCCGACGGTCTGGCCGCCGTCACGCAGCCGACCGCCGGCCAGCCATCGATCTCGCTGTCGGTCGTGCCGGGCTTCATGGACTCGCTGCCGGGCTCGGTCATGGAAGCCTATTCCACGGCCACCACGCTCTCGACGTTGCCGCAACCGACCGCTCCGGTGGCCGGGACGCTGGCAGGCTCGGTCCTCACGCCGCTGCAGACGACGGCGGGGCAGGCCGTCGATACCAATTCGTCGGTCTACCTCACGGCGGCGACGGAGCTGGGCTTCGGCTGGACCGGGTTGAGCACCGCGGTCAACAAGCCGAGCTGGATCTCGGCTGCCACGAACAAGATCGCGGCGTCGAACCTGGCGCTCGTTGACGCCGTCGACCTCGCCACCGGTCTGTCGGCCACGAGCTGGTTCGTGACCCCCGACGTCGATGGCCAGTGGCTGACGCCGACCGCGTTCAACTTCACCGACGGCGCCTATGCAGTCACCATGACGGAGATGCTGTCGGACCAGATCACGCCGTACGGCAACGCCAGCTCGCCGGTCTATGTCGTGGTCTCCGCGACCGGCGCCATTTCCGACACCGCGGCGCGAATCTCGGGCGCGCTCGATGCCTATCAGGCCGTTGCTGCTTCGCTCACCTCGATCACGATCACCGACGGTCAGCCGCTCACCATCAGCTTGCGCGACATCGGGAACGATGCACAGGCGCTGGCGCTCATTCCCGGCGGCGCCTACACGCTGAACGTCGTCGACAGCTCGACCACCATCATGGCGAACATCGCGGCCCTCAACGGCAACGCCAAGGTCGTCGGGATCGGCTTCACGGACGCCACGCCGCCGACCCTCACCTTCACGGACACCCAATACACGACGACCTACAGCCACGCGATCGGCGAGATGATGGGCGCGCGCTCGATCGCCGTCACCGGCGTTACCGGCGAGAGCTACACCTCGTTCACCCAGAACTACACGCACGGCGTCCTGTCGAACGGCGGCAACGGGGCAGGCGTGCTGTCGCTGACGCAACAGTTCGCGAGCAACTATACCGGCGGCAACATCACGAATGCCGGGACCTGGGAGCACGATCTCGACGGGATGGGCCGCGTGGTTCGCGACCTTTATTCCGGCACCGCCAGCAACGGGATCACCGTCGCCGAAGCGGCCCTGCCGGCGGTCTATCAGACCGGCGGCGCCGAAGCCCGCGACACCTTCACGTCGGTCGAATACGACTATGCCAACGGCGTCGCGGCGCCGATGCTGTCGACGTTCACGTTCAGCAATGCCGGGCCGGCGGGCTCGACCGGGGAGATCGACGTCTTCGACGTGAACGACAAGCTGATCAGCCAGACGCTCACCGGCTTCAATCCCGACATCCATGGCGGCGTCGTGGCGACCGAGACCACCTACGCCCTGATCAATGGCGTCCAGGCGACGACCTCGACGACGAATTTCTACCAGTATTCCATCCCGGTGAACAGCAACCACTACACGCTGGCGCAGGAGACGTTGGATTCCTCCGGCAATGCGCTCAAGCAAGTCTTCTCAGGCCTGTTCGGCCTCAGAGGCGAGGTCTTCTCGTCGTACGAGCACGACTTCCTGGGCGGCGTGCACAGCGGCAGCCGGTATATCTCGAACGCGCTCGAGGGACTTTCCTATACCGGCGTCGAGGTCAGCACCGACGCCGACAAAAACATCTCCCAGATTCTCTTCACCGGGGTCACGAGCCAGCCCTATTCGTCGTACGCCTACGAATACTCCTACGAGAACGGTGCCTGGGGCGGAGGTGGCGTCGTCGGACAGACATACTTCTACACGAACGTCGAGGGGCCGTCGTACTCGTCCTACGAAGCCAATCTCGACGGCACGGGTGCGGTCACCAGCTACGTCTACAGCGGCTTCACCGTCACCGCGACGCAGCTCTATTCATCGCTGGAGTATTTCTACTCCGGCGGCGTCGCGACCGGGGCCTATACCGGCTATGTGACCAACATCCAGGGTCAGGCCTGGACCGGTGAGGTGCATGAGTTCAACACGAGCAAGCAGCTCGTCAGCCGGCTTTTCACCGGCGTGACCGACCAGACCAGCACGTCCTACGAATACGACTATGCCAACGGCGACGGCGTGCTCACGGGCAGCACGTACTATTTCACCAACGTCGCGGGCCAGGCCTATTCGTCCTACCAGTACGGCTACACGGCAGCGAATGCGCTGGCGCTCGAAGTCTACAACATGAACGACGGCAGCCACCGCATTATCGGCTCGGACATCAGCCAGACGATCGACAGCATCTACGACGACCTGACGACCGGCGGCGGCGGTACCGACATCTTCAACTTCACGCCGTTCTTCGGGCAGGCGACGATCACCGACTTCGCCTCGGGCACCGACCAGATCCAGCTGGCGACTTCCGAGTTCGCGAACTTCACCTACGTCCAGGCTCACAGCAGCGTGGTCGACGGCAACACGGTGATCGCGGGCAGCAACGGCGACAGCATCACGCTGCAGGGGGTCACGACCCTGCAGGAGTCGGACTTCCTGTTCGTCTGACGCCGCCCATCGGCGGCCGGATTTTCTGATGAATCCGGCCGCAAATTCCCGCGATCGCTGCTAATGTCCGGCGGGGCGCAGAGGCCGACCGGAGTTCGCGATGAAGAAGCGTGTGGCGATCGTATCCAGCTACAACGAGGAGTGTGGCGCCGCTTATTACAGTTCACGCCTGTTGAAGCACCTGCTGGCCGCCGGTTACGAGGTCGAGGTCAAGCGGCTCCCGGTCTCGCTCCTGCGCCTGCAGTCGCCGACCTTCCTGCGGCGCAAGGGCGACCAGGAAATTGCGCGGATCGCGCGAGAGATTGCCGATTTCGACGCGGTTTTCCTGCAGTTCGAGCCCGGCCTGTACGGCACCCGACCCAAGACCTCCTATACCCGCGTCCTGCGCCTGCTCAAGGCGGCCAAGTGCGCCGTCGTCACCATCCATGGCTTCGACCGGCAGATGTCGAGCCGCTCGCTCACCGCCTTCGGCAGCAACATGCTGAACCTGCGGCCCGGCGCCGCCGTGATGGGCCTCGTCGAGGGCGCCCTCGATCCGGTCTACGAGAACTTCTGGAGCTACGTCCGCAAGTCGCCCCACGTGAAGGTCATGACCTTCAACCGCGGCGACCAGGTCCTGCTGCAGCGGTTCTTCAACCTTGGTCAGATAACGAACTATCCGATCTGCTACTTCGACCAGGAGGAGGTGGGCGAGGTTCGCGCCTCGCTCGATCGCGAGCGTTTCCTGGCGCAGTACGGGCTCGACCCGAAGTACAAATATTTTGCCGTCTGCGGCTTCTTCGCGGCCTACAAGGGCCACCTGACGGCGATGAAGGCGCTGGAGTTCCTGCCCGACGACTGGCGCCTGGTGCTGGTGGGCGGCGAGCATCCGCAGGCGCTGGAGCCCGGCCGCGACATCGGCGGCTATGTGCGCCAGCTCCTGTCCTTTCCGCTCGCCGTCGACCGGCCTTCGGCGGACAGCAGCCTCGAGGTCGAGGGCGGCCTCAAGACGTTCCTGGGCGGCCCGGTGGTGCGCTCCGACCAGGTCTATCGCCGCGAGCTGCGCGACAAGCTCTTTGCCCGTTCCGAATTCAAGTATTTCTTCCCGACCACCGACATCAAGCACCGCATCCACTATCTCGGCCAGGCCTCCGACGAGGAGATGCCGAAGTTCTACGCCATGCTCGACTACGTGGTGCATCCCTACATGCGCACCAAGGAGGGGCAGAGCGGCTCGGGGCCGGCGACCTTCGCCATCGAGTTCGGCTCGCGCGCGCTGTTCTCCAACGCACCGGTCTTCCGCGAGATGGGTTTGTATTTCGAAGGCGCGATGCAGTACTTCAACATCGGCAACTTCATGGAGCTGGCCGACCAGCTCCAGCGCTTCGACGGCTTCGTGCCGGGCCTCGACGCCAAGCGCCGCGCCGCGATCGAGACCTACAATCCCAAGGGCATGGTCGACGCCTACCGCCAGCTCATCGAGGCGTAACTCAGATCGTTCTCCTGAGGTAAAGGTCCCTCGCTTATGCTCGGGATGACAATTTTGCTGGGATTGGCGCAGTGCGCCGATCAAACAAGAGATGTCATCCCGAGCATAAGCGAGGGACCTTTCGTTTGGGAACGCGGGCGGTCAGACGTGGTCGCGGACCGAGTAGTAGATCATCAGCAGGAAGATCCAGGCGCCGAAGGAAGCCAGCGCCACGATCAGCACGGACACGACGCGGCGCGGATAGACCGGGTGTTCGGCCAGCGACGGGGTGACGAAGACCTCCAGGTACATCGCGCGGCGCGACGCCTCGAACTGCGCCCGCTGTAGCGACTGCATCGCCGCGTCGTAGAACTTCTCGGCAAGCTGCCGTTCGATCTCGACGTTTTCGTAGCTGCGGATGTTCTGGCTGATCGGGACGCTGTCCTTCGATTCTTCGCCCGTCATCCGGGACTCGGCGTCGCGGATCAGCGACTCCAGGGCGGCGATGCGGTCGCGCAGCGAGACGAGGACCGTGGACCTCTCGCCCGTGCGGGCGCGCGCCGTCAGATAGTCGGCGCGGACGCGGCCCAGCTCGTCACGCAGCTTGGCGAGCCCGAGGCGCGCCGAATCGGCCTCCTTGTTGGGATCGATCGAGCGCTCGCGGTCGCGGAACTCCAGCATGGCCTGCCGCGCCTGACGCAGTTTCTCTGACGCTTCCTCGACCTGCTCCTGAGCGAACTTCACATAGTCGGCGCGCGCGCGCTTGGAGAGGTCGTCGGCCAGGCTCTCGGACAGGGCCAGCACGTTGCGGCCGATGGCCAGCGCGTCCTCGGGCGTGAAGGCGCGGATCTGGACGCTGACGATGCCGGTGGTCAGCTCGAAATAGGGCTCGACCTTGCCGCGCCAGTAGTCGACCAGCCCCTCGACCGAGGTGTTGGGATCGAGCCGCGAGAACTCGTCGACCTCGGGGCCGGAGAACATCTTGCGCAGGTCGATCTTCTGGCTGATCGCGTCGACCATCGACCGGCTCTTGATGTACTTCACGACGATGTTCGACTGCAGGCCGATCTGCGACGCCGAGGCCATGCCCTGGAAGATCGATGTGGCGTCGTTGCGCTGGGCGTCGGCGGAGCGCACGCCGAACTGGATCTCGGTCGCGTACTGGCTGGAGGCGAAGAACCCGTAATAGACAGCGGCCAGCGCGGTCGGCAGGCCGACCACCAGCAGGAAGACCAGGATCGACAGCCAGCGCGCCGGCCTGCCTGCGCGCTGATCCACAGGCGCCCAGCGCCGCACGATCCGCCGCGCCGAGAGCGTCTCGGCCGGACGGGCCTGGCCGTCCTCGCCGGAAACGAGCGCGCCGTCGCCGCCGCGGGCCTGCAGCGGCGCGGTCTGGACCAGCTTCACGGGGGGCCTCTGGGGTTGGGTCATGCTGTCTGCAAATCGCTCACGTCGCCCGGAGCGAACGTTCGTAGGTCTCGAGAGCCTCGTCAATCGTCGTGAAGTCGCTGAGCTTGCCGCGGTGCAGGACCGCGCCGAGCGTGCAGTACTGGCGGATCGTCTCGACATGCTGCGACACCAGGATCAGCGAGGCCGCATGCATGCGCTCGCCGAAGGCGGCCGCGCACTTCCGGCGGAAGGCCGCGTCGCCGACCTCGATCACCTCGTCCACAAGGTAGAGGTCGAAGTCGAAGGCGAAGCTGGTGGCCACGGCGATGCGGGCGAACATGCCGGACGAATAGGTGCCGACCGGCATGTCGAAATAGCGGTCGAGCTCGGCGAACTCCTCGATCCAGGCGCTGACCTCCTCGTGGTTCATGCCGTAGATGCGGGCGAGGAAGGCCACGTTCTCGCGGGCCGAGAGGTGAGGGTGGAAGGTCCCGGTGAAGCCGACCGGAAACGAAATGCGACCCTCGCGCACGATCCGGCCACGGTCGGGTATCTCGCTGCCCGCGATCAGGCGCAGCAGGGCGGACTTGCCCGCGCCGTTCACGCCGAAGATGCCGATGCGGCTGAGCGGTGGCAGCTCGAAGCTCACATCGTCGAGGATGACGTGGCGCCCGCCCGGCACGGCGTAGCTCTTGCTCACTCCCTCGAGGCGGATCATTGCGTCCTCATCCGGCGGCGCAGCGCCCGTTCGAGGATCAGGCCCACCAGCACCGTGCCGAAGGCGACGGCGAGGATGTATGTCTTGTCGAGCCACGGCGGATCGTAGTCGCGGAAGAAGCCGGTGCGGAACCACTCGATGCACTGGAGGAGGGGATTCCAGGACAGCGGCTCGCGAATCCATTCCGGCATGCTCTGCGGCAGGAAGAAGACGCCCGAAGCGACATAGAGGAAGCGCTGCATGATCATCCAGCCGTTGGCCCAGGGCCGCCACAGGTTGTTCATGACCGCGCTGATCAGGCCGAGCCCCAGCGCGAACAGCCAGACCGCCAGCGTGGCATAGACCGCCTCGATGTGGCTGTCCGTGCGCGGGCCATAGGAGATCAGCTCGAAGGTGCCGAACGTGACAA
>JAKFVZ010000150.1 GCA_021732965.1 Reyranella sp. | reverse complement strand
CGGCGGTACGGAGATGATGTCCATGGACCGCAGCCGCGGCAGCGGGCCGCCGGTCATGGACAACGGCAATCTGCGCCTGCGCCTGCATCATCCCCAGACGCACCAGGGCATCTGCGCCGACGCCATCGCCACGCTGGAGAAGATCCCGCGCCAGGCACTGGACGAGGCGGGCTATATCAGCCAGCAACGCGCGGCGATCGCAATCGCCGAGGGCCGCTTCGCCAGGTCCCTGATCCCCGTCTACAAGGAAGACGGCACGCTTGCCCTCGATCGCGAGGAATATCCGCGTCCGCAGACGACTCGCGAGGGATTGGCGAACCTCAAGGCTGCCTTCACGGCGATGGCCGACGTCCCGCTCGACGACAAGGGCATGACCTATCGCTCGCTGATCCTGCAGGCCTATCCCGACCTCAAGATCGAGCATGTCCATCATGCCGGCAATTCCTCCGGCGTCGTCGACGGATCGGCCGCCGTGCTTCTCGCGTCGCCCGACTACGCCAAGGCCCACGGCCTCAAGCCGCGCGCCCGCGTCGTTGCGATGGCGAACATGGGCGACAGCCCCGAGCTGATGCTCAATGCGCCGGTGCCGGCAGCCCGCAAGGTTCTGGAGAAGGCCGGTCTCAAGACGAGCGACATCGACCTCTGGGAGATCAACGAGGCCTTCGCCGTCGTCTCGGAGAAGTTCGTGCGCGATCTCGATCTCGATCGCGACAAGGTCAACGTAAACGGCGGCTCGATCGCGCTCGGCCACCCGATCGGAGCGACCGGCGCCATCCTCATCGGCACCGTCCTCGACGAGCTCGAGAGGCAGGACAAGCAGTTCGGCCTCGTCACGATGTGCGCCGCCGGCGGTATGGCGCCGGCGATCATCATCGAGCGCATCTGAGGGACCCCGAGGGAGAAATCCCTCGACGACTCTGAGGCCGACGGGACATTGCCCCGTCGGAGGACGGCACGCTATTCCCCTGCGGCTAACGCCAGAAGAGCGCCAGCAGGATGATGATCGGAATGGGAATGCCTATCAGCCAAAGCAGGATCGAACGGCCCATTTGACGTCTCCTTGAGTTCCGTATGATTGCAGGTGTCCAACGAGGGATGGCGGCAGGGGTTGCGCGAAATTGCAACGAGCGGGCTGCCATGGCGTTCATGCACCGCTACGGGAGAACAGTTCTTGGCGCTTCTCAATGATCGCACCATCCTCATCGTCGAGAACGATCCCGCCATCGGTCTCGACCTGAGGGCGACGCTGTTTTCGGTCGGCGCTCTCCCCGTTGGTCCGGCCAACAGCGTCGAGGCGGCCTTTGCATTGATTGCCGATCATGCAATCGACGGCGCCATACTCGACATTCGTTTGCACAAGGACGAGCTGGTCTTCCCGGTGGCCGACACGCTGCAGGCTCTGCGCGTGCCTTATGTGTTCGCCAGCGGCCGTTCGACGGCGCTCATGCCGCTTCGTCACGGCGACAGGCCCTTCTTCGACAAGCCCTTTCGGGCGGAGGAGATCATCGAGGCGCTGGCCACCCTGATCGCCCAGCGTTAGCGAACGGCTCTCAGAACTTTCGCCGGAAGGAGAACAGATCTCCGTCGGGATCGTCCTGGCCGGCAATCGCGGTCGCGAGGATCTGTGCCGAAAGCATAGAGAAAGTGATGCCATTGCCGCCGTAGCCGAGAGCGGCGAAGCAATGCTTCATCCCTGGCACGGCGCCGATCGAGGGCGATCCCGTGGGAGAGGCGCCAAAGCTCCCCGCCCAGGCATAGTCGGCCTTCGGATGCAGGTGAGGCATCAGTCGCGCGAGCTTCGCCTCGAGCGCCGCGATCTTCTCCGGGATCAGCGCGTCGCGCGTGGCCTGATCGATGGATGCCTCGTCCTCGCCGCCGCAGATGATGCGGCCCTGCGGTCCGACACGCAGGTAGAGGTAGGGATCCGACGCCTCGCTGATCATCACCGCGTCACGCCAGGCGGCGCTCGGCTGAGGACGGGTCGCAAGAGCCCAGGTCGAGGTGATGCGATGGCCCTTGTGGGGAACGCCCTTGGGCATCTCGTAGCCGGTGGCGAACACGACCGCCCGCGCCCGGATCGAGGGGCCGTCGGTATGAACGACGGCGCCGGTGGCAAGAGGCTCGACCGCCATCGCCTCCGCCGGTGCGTAAAGGCGCAACTTGCGTTCAAGGGCCACGCGCAGAAAGCCTGCTGCCAGTCTCCGCGGGTCGGCGGTGAGGCCGCCGTGGCCGAGCAGCGCGGCGCGACCTTTGATTCCATAGAGGCGCTCGATCTCGCCGCGCGCGAGGAAGGACACTTCGAAGCCGGCACGTCGCCGGGCCGCCGCTACCTCGCGCAGCCCGTCTGCGTCCAGCACGTCGCCTTGC
Organism: Reyranella sp.; assembly: GCA_021732965.1. Taxonomy (GTDB): domain Bacteria; phylum Pseudomonadota; class Alphaproteobacteria; order Reyranellales; family Reyranellaceae; genus Reyranella. The sequence goes on along the minus strand of JAKFVZ010000150.1, from coordinate 11,101 downwards.
AGATAGAGAGAGTTGCGACGGGCGCAGTCCTGACCCAACCCAAGGCGATGGAGACGCTCGTCGAGTGCGTCGAGGGCGAGCTTGGATCGCCGCCACAGGCGTTCCGCGCGCGACAGTCCGATCCGGCGCGCGAGCCGGCTCAACGGCATGTCGAGTTCGTACTGCAGCAGGGCGGTGGAGGCCGTCGTCGAACCCGCCAGCGGTCCGCGCCGGTCGATGACGGCGACGTCTAACCCATCCTCCGTCAGGCGTTCGGCGATCAGGGCGCCGCTGATGCCGGCGCCGATCACCAGGACATCGCAGGCGATGTCGCGTCGCAGCCGCCGCGCCGGGATTCGAGGGATCGGTACGCCCAGCCAGACGCTGCGCCCGGTTCTCAGTTTACGGCTCTGGGTCGCGCTCACCGGTCTGTCTCGCAAGAGGCCACGCAGCGCAACGCCGTTCGGCAACCGACGTTGCAACGGCCCTTACTCACGCGCGTTGGCGAGCGAGATTGCAGTTATTCTTGAAGGAGCAAGCGATGCCGACGCCAAAGGAAATCGAAGAGAAGTTCTGGTCCGCCCTGAAGTCGGACATGACCATGATGCTGGGTCTCGACGGCGTCGAGGACGGACATGCCCGTCCCATGACCGCCCAGCTCGACGGCGCGCGCGGGCCGATCTGGTTCTTCACCAGCCGCGACAACGCCATCGTCCAGAAGCTGGGTACCGGCCAGGGCAATCGCGCGATCGCCACCTTTACCTCGAAGGGCCACGATCTCTTCGCCACGGTGCATGGCGGTCTCACGCTGGACAACAATCCCGCCACGATCGACCGGCTGTGGAACCGCTATGTCGCGGCGTGGTTCGAGGGCGGCAGGAGCGATCCCAAGCTCGCCCTGCTGCGCCTCGATGCCGAGCGCGCCGAGATCTGGCTGGATGCGTCGAGCGTGATCGCGGGCATCAAGATGCTGCTCGGCGTCGATCCGAAGCCCGACTACAAGGACAAGGTCGCGGAAGTGAGCCTGCGGGGCTGAGCCTGGGCCTCCGTCGCCGGCTCAGTCGCCGGCGGCGGGAACGGCCTCCGACGGTGGAGGCGGCGGGGTCTTCTTCATCTTCTTCGCCTTGCCGCGCTCCTCGAAGCGCTGCAGCACCGTGAAGAACGAGGGCACGAACAGCACGGCCAGGCAGGTCGAGGCGATCATGCCGCTCATCACGCAAAGGCCCAGCGAGATGCGCGAGTTGGCGCCGGCGCCGGTCGCCGTCACCAACGGCACGACTCCCAGGATGAACGCGAACGAGGTCATCAGGATGGGCCGGAAGCGGGTCCGTGCCGCGTCGATGGCCGACTCCATGATTTCCATGCCTTCGGCACGGCGCTCGCGGGCCACCTCGACAATCAGGATGGCGTTCTTGGCGCCGAGCGCGATCAGCAGCATCAGGCCGATCTGCGTGTAGATGTTGTTGGCCAGCCCGACCGCGGTGAGCGCGATGGCCGGGCCGCTCAGCGCCAGCGGCACTGCGAGGATGACGCCCAGTGGCGCGATCCAGCTCTCGTACTGGCCGGCGAGGCAGAGATAGACCAGCAGGATGGCCAGCGCGAAGACGTACATCAGCTGGTTGCCGACGATGTTCTCCTGGTAGGCCATGGCCGTCCATTCGTAGCCGGTGCCGGGTGGCAGGATCGCCTTGGCGATCTGGTCCATCAGCTCGATGCCGTCGCCCGAGCTGAAGCCCGCCGCGGGCGAGCCCACGATCGCGGCCGAGGGGTAGAGGTTGTAAAGGCTGATCAGCGGCGGGCCGAGCGCCGGCTTCAGCTCGGCGATGGCCCCGATCGGCACCATCTGCCCGTCGAGGTTCTTCACCTGCAGCTTCAGGATGTCCTCGGGCCGCGTGCTGTACTGCGAATCGGCCTGGATGTAGACCTGCAGGCTCAGGCCGAACTTGTTGAAGCGATTGACGTAGGACGAACCCATGTAGCTCGACAGGGTCGTGAAGACGTCGCCGACCGGCACCCGCAGCGACTCGGCCTTCACGCGATCGACCTCGACCCGCACGTGCGGTGCGCCGGCCCGGAACGAGGTGACGAGATTGGTCAGCGCCGACTGCGTGCTGGCGTTCTGGATCATCGTGTCGGTGATGGCCTGCAGCTTGGTGTAGTCGAAGCTGCCGTCCTTCTGCTCGATCTGCATCTGGAAGCCGCCGGCATTGCCGATGCCCTGGATGGCGGGCGGCACGATGACGAAGGCGCGGCCGTCCTCGAGCGACTTCAGCTTCTCCATCAGGCCGAGCACGATCGACCGCAGGTCCTGGCCGGGTTGCTTCAGGCGCGTGTCCCAGTCCTTGAGGATGACGTAGGACACGGCGGCGTTCGCCAGCGACGAGTTGCTGTCGAGCACCGACATGCCGCCCAGCGCGACCACGTTCTCGACGCCGGGCGCCGCCCTGGCGATCTCGGCGGCCTTGTGCAGCGTGGCCCCGGTACGCTCGAGCGAGGCGCCATCGGGAAGCTGCACGCCGATGATCACGTAGCCCTGATCCTCGTTCGGAATGAACGCCGTCGGCAGTCGCGCGACGCCCCAGCCGCCGATGCCGGCGGCGATGAGCGCGATGACGACCATGATGCCCGCATGGTGGACCATGTGGCCGACCACCCAGGCGTAGCCGTCCTCGAGCTTGTTGTAGACCTTGTTGAAGCTGCGGAAGAAGATGTTGCGCTTCTCCGGCGGCGTCGAGGCCCGCAGCCACATCGCGCACTGGGTGGGCTTCAGCGTGGCGGCATTGATGGCGCTGATCAGCGCCGTGGCGGCGATCACCAGGGCGAACTGGGCGAACATCTGGCCGGTGAGGCCCGGCAGGAAGGCGGCTGGCAGGAACACCGACATCAGCACCAGCGTGATGCCGATGACGGGGCCGAACAACTCATCCATCGCCTTGATCGAGGCGTCGTGGGGCGTCATGCCCCGCTCGATGTGATGGGCAACGCCCTCGACGATCACGATCGCGTCGTCGACCACGATGCCGATGGCCAGCACGATGCCGAACATGGTCGTGGTGTTGATCGTGAACCCGAGCGCCGCCATGGCGGCGAAGGCGCCGATGATCGTGACGGGAATCGTGGTCGCCGGGACCAGCATGGCGCGCCAGTCCTGCAGGAAGATCACGATCACGATCAGGACCAGGATGCCGGCCTCGATCAGGGTCATGAAGACCTCGTGGATCGAGGCGGTCACGAAGCGCGTGGTGTCGAACGGCACTTCGTAGGCGAGACCCGGCGGGAAGGACTTGGACAGCTCGGCCATCTTTGCCTTCACGCGCTTGGCGACGTCGAGCGCGTTGGCGTCGGGCAGCTGGTAGATCGCGAGGCCGGAGTTGGGCTTGCCGTTGATGTGCGAGGTCTGGGAGTAGGTCTGGGCACCGAGCTCGACGCGGCCGACGTCGCGCACCCGCACGATCCGGCCGCCATTGCCCTGGTCGGCCTTGACGATGATGTTGCCGAATTCCTCGGGTGTGCTCAGTCGCCCGACGACGTCGATCGTGTACTGGAAATCGAGCCCCTTGGGCGCCGGCGGCTGGCCGACCTGGCCCGCCGTCACATCCTGGCTCTGCTGCTGGACGACCTTGCTCACATCCGATGGCGTCAGGCCGAAGGCGTAGAGCTTCTGCGGATCGAGCCAGATGCGCATCGAATACTGGCCGACGCCCAGCACGTTGACGTTGCCGACGCCGGGCAGGCGGGCGAGTTCGTTGACGAGATTGATGGTGGCGTAGTTGCTGAGATAGAGGCTGTCGTAGCGCTCGTCGGGCGAGGTCAGCGACACGATCTGCAGGATCGACGTCGACTTCTTCTGGACGACGAGACCCTGCGCCTGAACGGGAGCCGGCAGCGAAGCGAGCGCGGCGCTGACCTGATTCTGCACCAGCACCTGCGCGAAATCGAGATCGGTGCCGATCTCGAAGGTCACCGTGAGCGTGTAGGTACCCGAGTCCGTGCTGTAGGACTGCATGTAGATCATCTTCTCGACGCCGTTGACCTGCAACTCGACAGGCAATGCGACGTCGTTGACGACCACGGCAGCGCTCGCACCCGGATAGGTCGTCGTGACCTGGACGGTGGGCGGCACGACGTTGGGATACTGCGCGACCGGCAAGGTCACAAGCGCGACGCCGCCGATCAGCACGATGATGATGGCGAGGACGTTGGCCAGGACCGGCCGGTTGATGAAGAACGCGGAAATCATGGCTGCGCTTCCCCGCCGGTCACTTGGGAGCGGCGGGAGTGCCGGGCGCCGTAACGGGGATGGGCGTCAGCTTGGGAATGACCTTGGCGCCGGGGATCGCGGCGCCGTTCAGGTTCAGCACGACCTGGTCGTCGGCCTTGAGGCCCGTCGAGATGACGCGCAGGCCGTTGGCAAGAAGCTGGCCGGTGGTGACCCGGGTCTGCATGACGACGTTGTCCTTGCCGATCGTCAGGAGATACTTGCCGGCCTGGTCCTCGGAGATGGTCCGGTTGGGCACCAGCAGCGAGGCGGTGGGGCCCAGCCCCTGCGGGACCTTCACCCTCACGAAGAAGCCGGGAATGAGCGCGCGCGTCGGATTGCTGAACAGGCCGCGGACCAGGATCGTGCCGGTCGTCGCATCGATCTCGGGCGAGACGTAGTTCAGGAATCCCTTGTGAGGAAAGCCTTCCTCGTTCATCAGGCCGATCTCCAGAGGAATCTTGCTCAGTTCCTCGACGTCGAGGCGGCGTTCCTTCAGGTTCTGGCGGATCTGCAGCACGTCCTGTTCGCTCATGTTGAACGTGACGTACATCGGGTCGAGCTGGACGATCGTCGCCAGCTTGGTGGCGCTCGTGGCGCCGACCAGCTCGCCGACCGAGACAAGATGCTTGCTGACGATGCCGTCGAACGGCGCGGTCACCGTGGTGTAGCCGAGGTTGGTCTGGGCGATCGTGAGATTGCCCTCGGCATTCTCGACATTGGCCCGCGCATTGTCGCGCTTGGCCTTGGCGGTGTCGTAGGTGGCCTGGGCCGAAACGTTCTGGCGGAGCAGCGTCTCCTGGCGGGTAAACTCGGCTTCGGCCTGGGCCAGCGAGGCCTTGGCGCCGTCGAGCTGGGCCTCGGCTTCCTTGACCTTGGCCTTGTACATCGTCTGCTCGATGCCGAAGAGCTGCTGGCCCTTCTTCGCATCGGAGCCGTCGACATAGTTCTGCGAGGTCAGGAAGCCCTCGACGCGGGCGACGAGGTCGACGGTCGCGAAGGCGACCGTATTGCCGGTCAGCACCTCGAACGGCGCCACGTCCTGCTGCACGGGCACGCCGACGCTGACTTCGGCAGGCGGCGGCGGCTGGAACTTGTTCTCGGGCTTGCAGCCGGCGAGCAGCGCGGCCAGCGCCACGGCTCCCAGGAGCGGCGCCAGGGCCCGCATCGGTCTCGTGACTGCAAAAACTACGGCTTCATCGCTACGATTCGACATGTTTCCGACGATGCTCCCCGCGAGGCCGGCCTCAGCGTTAGCGCATCCCATGCACGATTGCCACCGCCCAGCGGCGTCACCCTCGCGTGAACAGCAGCGACAGATTGTTCGCCGGCATCTCGACGATTTCCGGAGCGGAGAAGCCCCGCTCGCGGGCGAGTTCGGTCACGGTCTCGAGGTCGCGCACGCCCCATGCGGGATTGCGCCGCCTGAGATCGGCATCGAACGCTTCGTTGCTGGGCGCGGTGTGCCGGCCGCCGCGGCGATAGGGGCCATAGGTGAAGAGCAGGCCGCCTGCCGGCAGCAGCCGCGCCGCGCCCGAGACCAGCCCGACCGCGGCCTCCCAGGGGGCGATATGGATCATGTTGCAGCAGAGGACCGCATCGGCCCGGTCGACCGGCCAGGCCGCTTTCGTGACGTCGATTTCCAGCGCCGGCCGCACGTTGGTCAGACCCAGGGTTCGGACCCAGTCGTCGACGCTGGCGCGCGAATCGGCGTCGGGGTCGCTGGGCTGGAAGGTGAGATCGGGCCGGGCGGCGGCGTAGTGCACGACATGCTCGCCGGTGCCGCTGGCGATCTCCAGCACCAGCCCCTTGGCCGGCAGGCGCGGCTGCAGGACGTCGAGGATCGGTTGCCGGTTGCGGGCTGCCGCCGGTGCTTCGCGCTTCATCGTGCCTCCTGGATGGCCTGCCAGATCCGCGCGGGCGTTGCGGGACCGTCGAAGCCTTTCACGCCGAGCGGGGCCAGCGCGTCAAGGATGGCGTTGGCGATGGCCGGGAAGGCCGCGATCGCGCCCGCCTCGCCGCAGCCCTTCACGCCCAGCGGATTAGTCGTGCAGCGGGTGGGATTGAAGCCCAGGTCGAACGACGGCAGGTCGTCGGCGCGCGGCAGGGCGTAGTCCATGAACGAGCCGGCGACCATCTGGCCCGAGGCGGAATCGTAGGTCGCGTGCTCCAGCAGAGCCTGGCCCGAGCCCTGCGCCATCGCGCCGTGCGCCTGGCCGGTCGCGATCATCGGATTGACCAGCACGCCGTAATCGTCGACCGCGGTGTAGCGCGCGAGGTCGACCCTGCCGGTGTCGCGGTCGATCTCGACCTCGACGACATGCGCGCCGTTGGGGAAGGTCATGTGTTCGCGCTTCCAGGCATGGAACGTGTCGAGCGGCTTGCCCTTCTCGCGGCCGAGCGCGGCGACCTCGATCAGGCCGATGGCGCGATCGGTGCCGGAGACCACGAAGCGCCCGTCCTCGAAGCGGATGTCGGCTTCCGCCGCTTCGAGCGCATCGGCCGCCAGCGCCGTGCCCTTGGCGACGATCTCGTCGGAGGCGCGCCAGATCGCGGTGCCGCCCATGTAGGTGGCGCGCGAACTGCCGTGACCGCCGCCGAAGGGGATCGCATCGGTGTCGCCCTGCACGAGGCGGATGCGTGCGTTCGGCACACCCAGCCGGTGGGCGAGGATCTGCGGGAAGGTCGTCTCGTGGCCCTGGCCGATATGCTGCGTGCCGGTGATCAGCGAGATCGTGCCGTCGGCCTCGAAACGCACGTCGACGTTCTCGTCCGGCGGGCCGCCGGTCGCCTTGATGTGATAGGCGACGCCCAGCCCGCGCAGGCGGCCTCGTTGCTCGCTCTCGCGCCTGCGCGTGTCGAAGCCCGACCAGTCGGCGCGCGCCAGCGCATGATCGAGCGATTCGGCGAAGTGGCCGCTGTCGACCTCGAAGCCGAAGGCGTTGGTCATCGGCATCGCCTCGGGCGGCACCATGTTGCGCCGCCTGAGTTCGGTTCGGTCGAGACCGGTCTGGCGCGCGGCGGCATCGATCAGTCGCTCGACGATGTTGATCGCCTCGGCGAAGCCCGGCCCCCGCGTCACGCCGATCGGCGCGGTGTTGGTGACGACGGCCACGACATGCAGCGCGATCGAGGGGATGCGGTACACCGACCCCTGCAGGTGGATGTACTGATAGGTCTGCACGCCGCCACCGGCGCCGGCCATGTAGGCGCCGAGATTGGCGAGGCTGGCGATCCGGAGTGCGAGGAACCTGCCCTCGCCGTCGAGCGCCAGCGAGGCCTCGGCCAGCATGTCGCGTGCGGCATGATCCGACAGGAACACTTCGCTGCGGCTCGCGATCCACTTCACCGGCCGGTCGACCCGGCGGGCCGCCCACAGGATCAGCGCATGCTCGACATAGGCGAAGTTCTTGGCGCCGAAGCCGCCGCCGACATCGTGCGCCCTGAAGCGCACGTCCTTCGCTTCGACGCCGAGCGAGCGGGCCACGAAGTTGCGGTTGATGTGGATGTTCTGGCTGGAGACGTGGAGCGTGTAGCGGCAGGTCGCCGGATCGAAAGTGCCGACGCCGCCGCGCGGCTCCATCGGGTTCATCACGATGCGATGGTTGTCGAGCCTGAGCGAGACGACGTGCGCGGCCGCCGCGAAGGCCGCCTCGGCGCCCGCCGTGTCGCCGGTGTGCCAGTCGAGGCAGGTGTTGTTCGGGATTTCGGTTGCAAGCTGCGGCGCGCCGGGTGAGCGCGCCGCTTCCGGCGAGGTCACGGCGGGCAAGGGCTCATAGTCGACGACGACCAGTTCCGCGGCATCGAGCGCCTGCGCGTACGTCTCGGCCACGATCAGTGCCACCGGCTCGCCGGCGAAGCGGACCTTGTCCGAGGCCAGCAAGGGCTGCGGCGCAAAGGCGAAGGGCTCGCCGGTCTGCACGTTCGCCTCGGCGTAGGGCCGCAGCGGCTTCAGTCCGTCGGACTCGGCATCGGCGGCCGTGAGGACGGCGAGGACACCGGGCGCCGAGCGCGCCGCGCTCGTATCGATCGATTTGATGAGCGCGTGGGCGTACGGCGAGCGCAGCACGACGGCCTGCGCGACGCCGTCGAACTTCAGGTCGTCGAGATAGGCGCCCTGCCCGGTGACGAAGCGTGCATCCTCGCGCCGTACGGCTGAGTCGCCCATCCGTTCGATCGTCATGTCCGTAACGTCTCCGCGTTCTGCGCCTGCCGCTTCTCGTCCCACCAGTCACGCATCTGCAGACCCCAATAGGCAAGCTGAGTTGCGACCCGTCCGGCCGGTCCGCCGGCCCAGCCGGTGCCGAACGGCGCGAACAGCCGCCAGCGCGTGGGGTCGCCCAGGATGCCGGTGGCCACCGCATCGGCACCTGCCGCGGTCTGCGCGAGCCCATGCCCGCCGAAGGCCGAGCAGACCCAGAGGGCGGGCTCGATCTCGCCGACCTGGGGCATCTTGTGCGGCGCGTAGCCCATGATGCCGGGCCAGGCATAGGCGATGCGAATGTCGCCGAGCCGCGGATAGACCGAGAGGATGTCGCTGCGCATCATCTCACGCAGACGCGGCGGCTCGTTCGTGTCGGTGGTGATGCGGCCGCCCCACAGCAGCCGGTCGCCGTCGATGACGCGGTAATAGTCGCCAGCGCGGCGCGTGTCGGAGATGGCGCCGGTCCAGCGGATCGCCTTGCCGAGGCGCGAACCCAGCTTGTCGGTGACGGCGACGTAGGTCGCGACCGGCAGCACCGCGCGCGCGAGGTGCGGCTGCACCGCGCCGAGATCGGCATTGCCGGCCAGTACGACATGCTGTGCCTTTACGCTGCCGCGGGCCGTGCGCAGCCGCCAGAAGCTGCCGTCGCGCGCCAGTTCGAGGGCCGCGGTGTCCTCGTATATCCGGCTGCCGTGCCGCTCGATGTCGGCGGCCAGCGCGAGTGCAAGGTTCAGCGGATGGATATGGAAAGACGTCGGGTCGTGGATCGCCTGATGGTAGCGCCCGGTGTCGAGAACCTCGCGCACGCGCGCGGCCGGCCACGGTTCGAACGTGGCGCCGAGCTGTTCGGCGAGCGTGCGCGTGCGATCCGCGAAGCCCGCACCCTGGTCGGTGCGTGAGACGCTGAGCTTGCCGGTTCCCATCAGGATGTCGGGCCGGCCCAGTTCGACGATGGCCTCGCGCACGATCGCGACGCCGCGCTGCGACTGGGCGTAGAGCTTGCGGGTATGGTCGAGCCCGAGCCGGTCGATCAGTGCGCCCGACCGCTGCGCGTAGCCCGGGCCGACGAAGCCGCCGTTGCGGCCCGAGGCGCCCCAGCCGATGCGGCGGCGTTCCAGCACCACCACGCGCTTGCCCTGCCGGGCCAGCAGCCGCGCGGTGTGAAGGCCGGCAAAGCCGCCGCCCACGACCGCGACGTCGGCCTGATCCTGTGCCGCGAGCGGTGCCCGCGCGCCGGTTTCGTCTCGCGTGGCGGCATACCAGCTCGCCGGATAGTCATTCTCGGCCATTTCATTCTTCTCCGCGAGAAGAGGTGCCACGGGAAGGCTTGCGCGGTCACGCCCTCTACCGCACTAATTTTCCCAAGGACTTTCTACCGGCTTTCGCAAATCTGGAGGACGCATGTCGATCGATTTCGATGCGGTCATCATCGGCGCAGGCTTCGGCGGCATGTACATGCTGCACCGGCTTCGCCAGAAGGGCTTTACGGCGCGTGTGTTCGAGGCCGGCAAAGGTGTCGGCGGCACCTGGTACTGGAACCGCTATCCCGGCGCTCGCTGCGATGTCGAAAGCGTGCAGTATTCCTATCAGTTCTCGCCCGAGCTGGAGCAGGAATGGGAATGGTCCGAGCGTTACGCCACCCAGCCCGAGTTGCTGCGCTATGCCAACCACGTCGCCGACCGCTACGACCTGCGCCGCGACATGCGCTTCGAGACGCGAGTCACGAAGGCCACTTTCGACGAGACCACCAACCTGTGGCGGGTGGAAACGGAGAAGGGCGACAAGGTCACGGCGCGCTTCGTCATTACCGCTATGGGCTGCCTGTCCTCACCCAACACGCCGAAGATCCCCGGCCTTGAGGATTTCAAGGGCCCGACCTATCACACCGGCAACTGGCCGCATGAGGGCGTGGACTTCACCGGCAAGACGGTGGGCGTGATCGGCACCGGCTCCTCGGCCATCCAGTCGATCCCGGTGATGGCCGAGCAGGCCAAGCACCTCACCGTGTTCCAGCGCACCGCCAACTACACGGTGCCGGCGCACAACAAGCCGCTCGATCCCGACTATGTGCGCCAGGTGAAGGCGAGCTATCCGGAGATGCGCAAGCGCGCCAAGACCAAGCCGGCCGGTATCGACTTCACGATCAATCCCGCCTCGGCCGCCGAGACGCCTGAGGAGGAGCGCAACCGCCAGTTCCAGGAACGCTGGGACTATGGCGGGCTGGGTTTCATGGCGTCCTTCTCTGATCTGCTGCTCTCCGATGAGAGCAACAAGCACGCGGCCGACTTCGTGCGCGCCAAGATTGGCGAGGTCGTGAAGGACCCGGAGACGGCGGCGGCGCTGGTGCCGAAGAACATCATCGGCTGCAAGCGGCTGTGCGTCGACACCGGCTACTGGGCGACCTTCAACCGGCCCAACGTGACCCTGGTCGACATCAGCGACGAGCCGATCGAGCGCATCACCGCCGACGGCCTGCGCGCCAAGGGCCGGGACTACACGTTCGACTGCCTGGTGCTGGCGACCGGCTTCGACGCGATGACCGGCGCGCTGCTCAAGGTCGACTTCCGCGGCCGCGGGGGCGTCTCGCTGAAAGACCGCTGGAACGAAGGGCCGAAGACCTATCTCGGTCTGACGGTGGTGGACTTCCCCAACCTGTTAAT
>JAKFVZ010000264.1 GCA_021732965.1 Reyranella sp. | reverse complement strand
CCAGTAGATAGGCGGCCTCGGGCCGGCCCGCGCCGCGATAGGCATCGGTCGGCACGGTGTTGGTCATCACGCCCTTCACGTTCACGTAGATCGCGGGCGTCTGATAGAGGCCGGCCAGCATGCCGCTGCCCGCCATGGTCGGGATGAACGCGCCGAAGTGGCTAAGATAGGCGCCGAGCGCGGCATGCGTGGTGACGCGCAGACCGAGGAACCTGCAGTCCTTGTCGAGCGCCATTTCCGCCAGCGAGACATGGTCGCGGCCCTGCACGTCGGAGAGGAAGGCTTCCTGGCGGTCGGGGATCCACTTCACCGTGCGCTTCAACGCGCGGCTTGCCCAGACGACCAGCGGATATTCGGGATGCACGAAGATCTTCATGCCGAAGCCGCCGCCCACGTCGCCGGTGCGCACGCGCAGCTTGGGCTGGCCGATCTTCAGGATCATGTCGGCGACCACGGGACGGATGACGCTGACGCCCTGCGAGGAAACCCAGAGGGTCGAGCGGTCGTCGGCCGGGTCGTATTCGCAGATGGCGCCGCGCGGCTCCATCGAGTTCACGACCAGTCGGTTGTTGACGATCTCCAGCTTCACGACGCGGTCGGCCTTGGCGAACGCCGCCTCGGTGCGTGCGCGGTCGCCCATCTCCCAGTCGAACACCAGGTTGCCCTTGATGTGGTCGTGGACCAGCGGCGCGCCCGGCTGGGCCGATTCGAAGGTGCCGACCGTATGGGGACGGGGTGCGTAGTCGACCTCGATCAGTTCGGACGCGTCCTTGGCCTGCTCCAGCGTCTCGGCGACGACCAGCGCCACCGGATCGCCGACATGGCGCACGCGGTCCTGGGCCAGCATCGGCCGGGGCGTCTCGCCCCGAGGCGTGCCGTCGCGGTTGGTGACGGGCACGAGGCAGGGCAGGTCGCCATAGCCGGCCTTCTTCACGTCCTCCCCCGTGAGGACGAGCAGAACACCGGGCGCCTTCCTTGCGGCCGTTGTGTCGATGCTCTTGATGTCGGCATGGGCATGGGGCGAGCGCAGGACGTAGGCCCGCGCGGCCGGGGCTGAGAGCTTGGTGTCGTCCGTGTAGCGACCGCCGCCGGTAAGGAGCCTCGGGTCCTCGACCCGGCGGACCGACTGACCAATGCCGAACTTCGCCATCAAATTCCTCCGTGTTGTCCGGAGGTTAGCCCGCCGAGGGTGCGCTCGCTACAGGATCGTCCAGACGAAACCCGCCATCACGACGAGGATGCCGGCACCCAGGCCGAGCCAGGTTCCTGCCGTCGGCACGCGGATTTCGGATTCGTAAAGGGTCGGATCGGGCGACTCGTCGAGGTTCTTGAAGCCCTGTGCCACGGCAAACCTCACTGACTGGTGCCGGAGGAACGCGGGCGCGACCAGGACGTTGCCTGTGTGGGCAGGAGCAAAATGCATATCCAGGAAGACGACACCGGAAAGACCGAGGCGGTCGTCGACTACGTGGCGCTCGCGCCGGGCAGGGTCGTGGGCCGGTACGAGGTCCTCGAAGTGCTCGGTCAGGGCGGCTTCGGCATCACCTATCGCGTGCGCGACACACAGCTCGACCGTGAAGTGGCGCTGAAGGAATATCTGCCGCCGGCTCTCGCGATCCGGCAGGACGGTTCGTCTGTGCTGCCCCGCTCGACGGAAGCCGTCGAGGATTTCTCCTGGGGCCGCGACCGCTTCGTGGCGGAAGGCCGGACATTGGCCAACCTGCACGACGCACCGGCCATCGTGAAGGTCTTCGACTTCATCGAGGCTAATGGCACCTCCTACATGGTCATGGAGCTGGTGCGTGGCGGCACGCTGGAGGACAGGGTCAGGGAGAAGGGGCCGCTCCTCCCGCCCGAAATCGACACGTTCCTGCCGCCGCTGCTTGAGGGACTGCAGCGCGTCCACGCGACGGGATATCTCCATCGCGACATCAAGCCGGGCAACATCCTGCTGAACGAGGCCGGTCTGCCGACCCTGATCGACTTCGGCGCGGCGCGTCTGGCGATCGCCGGCCGGTCGTCGACCATGACGGCGATCTTCACCCCGGGCTATGCGGCACCCGAACAGTTCACCACCGGCAAGCAGGGGCCGTGGACGGATATCTACGGTCTGGCCGCGACCCTGCATCACGCGATTACGGGCAAGGCGCCGCCCAGCGCCTTCGACCGGTTGCTGGAGGATACCTACCAGCCGCTGGCCGGCCTTCACCTCATCGGCTACGCGCCGCAGCTGCTGGCAGGCATCGACGCGGGTCTCACGGTCCGCTTCGACGAGCGGCCGCAGTCGATAGCCGCATGGCGGGCGCTGCTCGGCGGGCCGATGGCCGATGCCAATACGACCGTGATCATGCCGCAGCCGGTCGTCCCGCCCATGCCTGCGACGCCGCCGACACCTCCGACGCCTCCCAGCCCGCCCACGGCGCTGGCCGTCTCGCCGCGCCCCAGCCGCCGGCCGGCGGCAATCGCTGCTCTGCTGACCGCACTGCTGGGGCTGGCCGGCGGGTACTACTTCCTTGTCGGCACGCCCCAGCCGTCGCCGCCTGTCGAAGCGGGGGCTGCCGCGCCCGCGACCACGCCCGCCACGGCGCCGGAAACCGATTCGGCCGCCATGGCGCGCGACGGCGAGCAGGCGCTCCAGCTCATCTCCTCCGATCGCCAGCGCATCCAGGTCGTGCTGACTGCGCTGGGCTACGACACGCGGGGCACCGACGGCACCTTCGGCCAGCGCTCGCGGGAAATGATCGCGGCCTGGCAGAAAGCGAAGGGGCAGGCAGCGACCGGCTATCTCACGGCCGCCCAGGTGCCGGCCCTGCTCCGCGAAGCGCCCCTTCCGGCCGCAACCGGCACGCGGGCGGCGGGCGCGACGCCGGCGCCGCAAAACTCCTCGGTCGCGTCGAGAGCCGCCGGCTCGTATGGTGGGGTCTATGGCGGCGGCCTGTCGACCAGTGGCATGGCCGACCTGCCGGGTGTGGTGACGGCCGAACTGAGCATTTCCGGCGACCGGCTGATCGGCAGGGTGATCCATCCGGGCTGTGGTGCCTCGTCGATTACACTTTCGGTGGCGCCGTCCGGCGAGATCAGCGGCAGCGGCCGGGTGTTCGAGAGCCAGGATTGCTCGATGGCGCCGTTCACCGCCACGGGCAGGGCCGCCGGCAACAGCGTCACGCTGGAAATGCGCACCACCGCCGGCGCGATACGGGGAAGCCTCAGTCGACGCGGCGGCTAACGGCGCGTTGTCATTGTGGCGCCGCCATGGCAGAGGCTTGCCATGACCATGAGCCGTTTCCTGAATGGCGCCGAGGCTTCGCGCCAGTACGGGGTACTGGCCGGCCACTATGCCGCTTCCCTGATGTGGAGCGACCCGCTGGCCGACGCCGCCGCGGATGCGTTGCGGCCCTTGGGGAAGTCGTGGTGGCCGATGGTCCTCAAGGCACTCGATGCAGGCGCCAGGACGATGCCGGACCTGCCGCCGGCACTGGCGGCGCTGCTTGCCGCGTTGCCGCCGGAGCCGACAGATGATCAGAGGGCGGCGATGGAAATGGGCCGTGCCGCGATCGCACGCACCGGCAATTCGGCCGCGCTGATCGTGCAATGCACGTCGCTGGTGATCGACGGCCGGTCGCCGCCGACAGGCACGTCCTCGCAGCAGGCGATCCGCCGGCTGGGCGAGACGGGCGACTGGTGGATCAAGCTTCACGCGCCGGATGGACTGCGCCGTGGGGCCGAAGGGTACAAGGCAACGCTGCGCGTTCGCCTCGGGAATGCTTTCCGGCGCCGCGCCGTGCGCGATGCGGGGACGTGGGATCGGCGTGCCTGGGGCGAGCCGCTCAACCAGGATGATCTTTTCGTTCAGGTATCGGCCTTCACCGCGGTGATGCTCGAGGGTCTCCACCGAATGGGCTATCGGCTGACGCAGGCGGAGAAGGACGGCTACTACGCTTTCTGGCGCCACGCGGCCGCCGTCCTGGGTTTGCACAAGACATGGCTGGAGATGATCGACGCCGAGCGGTGCGGTCAGTTCTGGAAGATGTGGCTGCTGGTCAATCCGCCGCCGGATGCGGAGACGAAGGCGCGGGCGAGCCGGGCAATGGACGAACTCGCTCGGGTCGGGGGCAGTGTCGCGTTCCTCGATCGCGCCCTTCTGTCGGGCATGACGCACTGGCTGCTGGGCCGTGACGTCGCGCAGGGGCTGGGCGTGCCGAACGGCCCGATGACGTATCTGCTGCCGGCGATCTATCCGCCGACCTCGTTCCTTTCGCAACGCCTCGGCGGAAGCCGCGAGCGACGCCTGGCGAGGATGGTCGCGGCGCTGGCCAGGTCATAGCCAGCGCCGCCCGTTTCGTTCTGGGTCCTTACTTTTTCGGCGTGATCGCGACGACGAGCACCGACGTGTCGATGGCCGTGAGATTGTCGCCGGTCTTGACGCGCGGAAGCTGTGCGCGGCCTTCCGCCGTTGCCGCCGTATAGGTCTGGACCTCGCCGCCGGTCGGATTGACGACCGAGATGGTGCCGGCCGAGGGGTTGACGCCCGTGACCCACCAGTTGGCGACGGTCTGCTCGGCCTTGGCGCCGGCGGCGCGGTTGCCCGACGAGGCGGCGGCGGTGACGCTGACGTCGCGGTCGCGCGGCGTCTTCGCGTTCGGGCCGGAGAGCACGAAGGTGAGCTTGTTCTCGAAGGCCGCCGAAACCACGTCGCCGACCTTGCTGGTGTCCATCTTGACGCCGGGGCTCACGGTGGACGTCAGCGAACGGCCGGCAGGACCCGTGAAGGTCACGGTGCGCTTCGCCGGATCGATGGCGGTGATGGTGGCGTCGATCGAATAGGTGGTGACCGTCGAGATGCCGACGATCGGCTGGCCCTGCGCGAACGCAGCGCCGGCAGTGGTCGCGAGCGCGCCGGCAATGGCCGCGGTCATCAGGAATCGCTTGGTGAACATCAGTCTCTCTCCTCCGTTGTGCAATTACGCTAGCATGAGGTTTGGCGGATTTTCCATCGCCGGCCTGTTACGTTGAGATTGAATATGATCAATCTTCGAGCCGCCGCGTGACCACCGCCTATCTTGCCGTCGAAGGCCTGGAGAACCAGCTGCGCGAGGAACTGGCGCGCAATGGCGTCGCGATCCTGGCGACACATGGTCGACTTCTCCTGTCCGATTCTGCTCCCGTCGCCGCAGCCTGGGCGGCGAACATCTGGCGCGACTGCATCGAACTGCCGGTCGCGTCGATCGGCACCGCGGCAAAGTCCTTGCGCGACATCCAGCGCAACTGGGCGATGTACGCGCCGCTCCATCACCGGCGCGCCGCCCTCATTCAGGAGCGCCTGCCCCATGTCTCGGCAAAGCCCGTGGTCTTTCCTGCTGCCGCACCCGTCGCGCCTCTGGGATCCTGGACGCTGCTCGCGCCCGACCGCATGCTCGCGGCCGCTTCGTGCGGTTCGCCCTTTGCCAACGGCGAGGTCGAGCTTGTCGAGGACAAGGTCGGTCCGCCGAGCCGCGCCTATCTGAAACTGTGGGAGGCACTGGTGAGGTTGCGCCGCTGGCCGCAGCCGGGCGAACGCTGCCTCGATCTCGGCGCCTCGCCGGGGGGCTGGACGTGGGTGCTGGCGCACCTCGGCGCCAGTGTCGTCGCGGTCGACAAGGCACCGCTGGATCCGAAGGTGTCCGCCATGCCGGGCGTCGAATGGCGGGGCGAGAGTGCGTTCGCATTGGATCCGGCGAGCGTCGGTCCGGTCGACTGGCTGTTCTCGGACGTGATCTGCTATCCGGCGCGGCTGCTGCGGCTGGTCGAGCGCTGGCGCGCTGCGGGGCTGGTGAGGAACTTCGTCTGCACCATAAAATTCCAGGGCGAGACCGACCATGAGACGGCGGCCGCCTTCGCGGCACTCCCCGGCGCCGAGGTTTTGCATCTCCACAACAACAAGCACGAGCTGACCTTCATGCTGGTCGCGGCGTCATGACCTGGTGCGCCATGCCTGGCGGCGCAGGAAATCGGCGATGTGGGCGCGGAAGCTGTCGATGAATTCGCGCACCGGCAAAGACGTCCGCTGCGCCGCCGGATAAAGCGCCGCAAACTCGAATTCGATGCGCGGCTCGAACGGCCTGACGACGATGCCGCGCGTCGAATACTCGTGCGCGGTGAACGGCTCGCAGAGCGTGACACCGACGCCCGATGCGACGAGGGCACAGGAGATCTCCGACAGCGGCGCCTCGATGCGCTGGACCCGGTTGACGCCATGCTCGGCGAACATGCGGTCGATGCGGAAGCGCGACAGACCGGAGCTCCCCAGCGAGACGAAACTTTCGCCCTCGAAGTCCCTGGGCCTCAGCCGTGCCTTGCGGGCGAGGCGATGTCCGTGCGGGAGGACAGCAACATAAGGCGCCTTCGGCATGAGTTCGGACCGGACGGCGGCATGTTCGAACGTGGCCTCGGCGAAGCCCAGGTCGCATTGACCGTGGACCACGCCCGTCATGACCGCGTGCGACACCAGGCCCGAGAGCACGAGATCGAGCCGCGGCCGCTCGGCGGCGAACTGGCCCGCGAAGCGCGGGAGGAAGCCGTTGGCGATCGCCGGGAGAGCAGCAATGCGCAGGAAACCGGTGCGCCGCGTCCGAAGCTCGGTCGCCGTCCTGGCGATGTGTTCCAGACCGACGAAGGTGCGCTCCACCTCGGCGTAGAGCGACAGCGCCTCGCTGGTCGGCACCAGCCGGGTGCCGCGGCGCTCGAACAGGGTCAGGCCGACATGGTGCTGAAAGTCGCGGATCATGCGGCTGACGGCCGGCTGGCTGACATTCAGCAGGTTGGCCGCCGAGCCGACACTGCCGGCGAGGATCAGGGCACGAAAGGCTTCGATCTGGCGAGGATTCAGGCCGCGCATGGGGCAATATAACATTTTGTTAAGCAAGCGCCGGCGAAATCGGATTTGACGCCGCAATACCCGCGCGTCGAACATTGTCATCGGGGAATCACGGCAGGAGGGGATATTGAAGAACTTGATGCGTGTCGGTGCCCTTCTCGGGGCAACCGTGTTGTTCGGCGCCGTACCGGCGATGGCGCAGCAGAAGACGCTCACCGTCGCGGCCTATGGCGGCGTCTGGGACAGTCACCTGCGCAAGGAGGTCTTTCCGGAGTTCGAGAAGAAGCACGGCGTGAAGGTCGAGTACGTCGCCGGCAACTCCACGGACACGCTGGCCAAGCTGCAGGCCCAGAAGGGCAACCAGGTGATCGACGTCGCCATCATGGACGACGGAGTCATGTACCAGGCGATCAAGCTCGGCTTCTGCAGCACCATCCAGGGCATGGACAAGAGCGAGCTCTATCCCGCCGCGCTGTTCAAGGACGACAAGGCAGTCGCGGTCGGCCAGACCGGCACCGGCTTCATGGTCAACACCAAGGTCTTCAAGGAGAAGGGCTGGCCAATCCCGACCTCGTGGAACGACCTCAAGGATCCGAAGTTCAAGAAGCAGCTCGTGATCCCGCCGATCAACAACACCTACGGGCTCTACACGCTGATGATGTACGCCCGCATGAACGGCGGCGGCGAGAAGAACATCGAGCCGGGCTTCAAGGTCATGAAGGCCGACATCAATCCCAACGTGCTGGTCTATGAACCCTCGCCGGGCAAGATGACGGAGCTCTTCCAGTCCGGTCAGGCCAACATCGCCGTCTGGGGCACCGGCCGCGTGCAGGCCTTCGCCAACACCGGCTTCCCGGTCGACTTCATCTATCCGAAGGAAGGCGCACCGATCCTGCTCGCCTCGGCCTGCCCGGTCGCCAAGGCCTCGGTCAATCCGCTGGCCCACGAGATGATCAAGCTGCTGGTCTCGGCGCCGGTGCAGACCGGCATGGCCAAGGAGATGGGCAACGGTCCGGTGAACACCAAGGTCGACGTCAACATGCCGGAGCTCAAGATGGCGCCGGTGGGCGAGCGTGCGAAGCTGATCATCGCGCCCGACTGGGACGCGATCAACGCCCAGCGCGACGACTGGACCAAGCGCTGGAACCGCGAGGTCGAGCGCTGATCTGCCCGAGAAGATTGGCGAGAGGCCGGTCGTGCATCATCCCGTCTATGTGTTTCGCCACGGCGAGACCGTCTGGAACGCCGAGAAGCGCGCACAAGGCGTTCTGGACTCACCACTGACCGAAGCGGGCCGTGAACAGGCCCGCGCCATGGGGCGGGCCCTGGCGCGGGAGCTGCGGGCCGCGGGTCATGCACCCGCCGACGTCATCGTGCGGTCGAGCCCGCTTGGCCGCGTGCGGGAGACCCTAGCGCTGGCTGCCGAAGAGGCGGGCCTGACGCATCACGAGGAATCGTTCGACGATCGTCTGCGTGAGATGAGCTGGGGCGATTGGGACGGGCTGACCGGGCCGGAGATCGAGGCGCGCTGGCCCGGCGCGATGGCGGCGCGGCGGCTCGATCGCTGGACCTACGAGCCGCCGGGCGGTGAGAACTACATCATGGCCGTCGCGCGCGCGCAGGCGGCGCTGGACGATATCGCGGTGCTGGCGATGGAGAGACCGGTCGCCGTGTTCGCGCACGGCGCCATCGGGCGGGTTCTGCGCGGGCTGTTCCTGCGCGCGGCCGAAGCCGAGATCCTGGACATGGACCAGCCGCAGGACGCCTTTTACCGGCTGCATCGCGAGACGATGGCGCGTATCGCCGCGCATGGTGTGGTCTAGATGGCATTCCTCGAACTCGAAAAGCTCACCAAGTCGTTCGGCAGCCACAATGCCGTCGATGGGCTGACGCTTGGCGTCGAGAAGGGCGAGTTCGTGGCCCTGCTCGGTCCCTCGGGCTGCGGCAAGACCACGACGCTGCAGATGATCGCGGGGTTCGTCGAGCCGACGTCCGGCGCGATCCGGCTCGGCGGCAAGGACCTGCTGGCGATGAAGCCGGCGAAGCGCGGTCTCGGGATCGTCTTCCAGAGCTATGCGCTGTTCCCGCACATGACGGTGGCGGAGAATGTCGGCTTCGGGCTCGAGATGCAGGGCGTCGCCGCCGCCGAACGCAGGACGCGGGTGGGCGAGACGCTTGAACTGGTCGGGCTCGGCGCCTTCACGACGCGCTTCCCCCGCCAGATGTCGGGCGGCCAGCAGCAGCGCGTCGCGCTCGCGCGCGCGCTGGTGATCCGGCCGCAGGTGCTGCTGCTTGACGAGCCGCTGTCCAACCTGGACGCCAAGCTGCGCGAGGGCATGCAGATCGAACTGCGCCAGATCCAGCGCACGGTCGGCACGACCACCATCCTGGTGACGCACGACCAGGCCGAGGCGATGGCGCTGTCGGACCGGATCGTGGTGATGAACCAAGGCAAGGCCGAGCAGATCGGACCGCCGCACGAGGCCTATGAGCGGCCGGCGACGCCCTTCGTCGCCAACTTCCTCGGCAAGACCAATCTCGTGAACGGCGCGACCGTTCGCCCAGAGCGCATCTCCTTCTCCACCGTCGGCCTCGCCGGCACGGTGCGCACGCGCATCTTCCAGGGCAATCACTGGCTTTACCAGGTCGAAACCGGGTCGGGTCTCGTGACGGTCATTCGCCAGAACACCGGCGAGGCGATGCCGGGCGAGGGCGACGGCGTGCATCTCGCCTGGGAAGGGCGCGCGTGAAGGCCGCGCCGTATCTGCTCTGCCTGCCGGCACTGGTCCTGTTCGCCGGCGTCGTGATCGTGCCGCTCGGCATGACCGTGCTGCTCTCGTTCCACGACTGGGGCCAGTACAAGGGTATCGAGCCGGTCTTCATCCTGAAGAACTGGCAGGAGGTGCTGGGCGATTCGTACTTCCACGAGATGTTCGCCCGCACCTTCCGCATCGCCTTCTTCGTGACGCTGCTGGCGGCGGTGTTCGGCGCGCCCGAGGCCTACATCCTGAACCGCATGCGCAGCCCGTGGCGCGGCATCTTCCTGCTGGTGATCCTGGGCCCGCTGCTGATCTCCGTGGTCGCGCGCACGCTGGGCTGGGCGCTGCTGTTCGGCGGCAACTCGGGCCTGGTGAACAAGGCGCTGATGGGCATGGGCCTCATCTCCGCGCCGCTGCCCTTCATGTTCACCGAGACCGGCATTGTGATCGCGCTGGCGCATGTGCTGATGCCCTACATGGTGCTGGCCGTCTGGGCCTCGCTGCAGCGCCTCGACCCGCAGATCGAGAACGCGGCGGTGGCGCTGGGGGCGGGGCCGTTCACCGTACTGCGGCGCATCGTGCTGCCGCAGGTCATGCCGGGCATCCTGTCCGGCGCCGTCATCGTCTTCGCACTGGCCGCCAGTGCGTTCGCGACGCCGGCCATCATCGGCGGCCGTCGTCTCAAGGTCGCTTCGACCCTGGCCTTCGACGAGTTCCTGAACACGCTCAACTGGCCGCTGGGCGCGGCCGTCGCAATGTTGTTGCTGGCGGCGCTGGTCGCGATCATCTGGGGCACCAACCGGCTCGTCGAGCGGCGTTACGCGCAGGTGTTTGCATGAGCCGCAACGGCCCTATCGCGCTCGCCTACCACACGCTGTTCGTCGCCTTCATGCTGGCGCCGATCCTGGTCGTCTGCTGGGTGGCCTTCACGCCCGAGGGCTTCCTGTCGTTCCCCACCGACCGCTGGTCGCTGCGCTGGTTCGAAGCGATCGGACGCTATCCCGAATTCATCTCGGCGTTCTGGCGCAGCCTGTGGCTCGGCGCGATCTCCTCGGCGATCGCCGTGGCGATCTCGGTGCCGGCGGCGCTGGCCATCGCGCGCTACCGCTTTCCCGGCCGCGAGGCGATGACGGCGCTCTTCATGTCGCCGCTGATGATCCCGCATCTCGTGCTCGGCATCGCCTTCCTGCGGTTCTTCACCCAGATCGGGCTCGGCGGCACCTTCGCCGGCCTCGTCCTGTCGCACATCGTCGTCGTGCTGCCGTTCGCGCTGCGCCTCACCCTCGCCTCCGCGGTCGGGCTCGACCGCTCGATCGAGCATGCCGCCGTGTCGCTCGGCGCCAGCGAGGGCGTCGTCCTGCGCCGCATTACGCTGCCGCTTGTATTGCCCGGCCTCGTGAGCGGCTGGGCCCTGGCCTTCATCAATTCCTTCGACGAGCTGACGATGACCGTTTTCATCGCCGCGCCCGGCACCGAGACGCTGCCGGTCCGCATGTTCCTCTACATCCAGGACAATATCGATCCGCTGGTGACGTCGGTGTCGGCCTGCGTGATCGCCGTTACCGTTGTGGCGCTCGTGATCCTGGACCGCGCCTTCGGCCTGGAGCGCATGCTCGTGGGAAGGAGCGCCAGCCATGGCCGGTGAAGAGTACGATGTCGCGGTCGTGGGCGGCGGCCTGGTCGGCGTCGCCACCGCCTGGGGCCTGGCGCGCGAGGGCTGCAAGGTCGTCGTGCTCGACGAGGGCGACCGCGCGGTGCGTGCCAGCCGCGGCAACTTCGCGCTGGTCTGGGTCCAGAGCAAAGGGCTGGGCCTCGCGCCCTATGCCGGATGGACCATCCGTTCGTCCCACGCCTGGCGTGGCTTCTCGGACCTGCTGAAGCAGGAGACCGGCCTCGATGTCTCGTTCCAGCGGCCCGGCGGTTTCCATCTCTGCCTGTCGGAGAAGGAGTTGGAGGCGCGCGCCAACATATTGAAACGCCTCCACAATCAGCCCGGTATCCTCGACTACAAGACCGAGATCCTGACCCACGACCAGGTGAAGGCGATGTTGCCCGACATCGGCCCGGAAGTCGTGGGCGGCAGCTTCTGCGAACTCGACGGGCACGTGAATTCGCTGCGCCTGTTCCGCACCCTGCACACGGCGCTCAACGCACGCGGCGTCACCTATCTGCCGAGCCATCGTGTCGAGAACATCACGAAGGAGGGCGGCGAGTTCCGGCTCACGACACCGCACGGCGAGATCCGCGCCGCCAAGGTCGCGCTGGCGGCGGGCAACGCCAACATGCGGCTGGCCCCGATGGTCGGGCTCGAAGCGCCGATGCGGCCCGAGCGCGGCCAGATCGTCGTCACCGAGCGGCTGCGGCCCTTCCTCAACCATCCCGTTGTCACCCTCCGTCAGACCGACGAAGGCACGGTGATGATCGGCGATTCCAAGGAGGAGAGCGTCGATCCGAGCGGCCTCACCATCGGCGTCAGCGCCACCGAGGCCGAGCGCGCGGTGCGCCAGTTCCCGCTGCTGGCCAACGTCAACGTGGTGCGCACCTGGAGCGCGATCCGCGTCATGACCCAGGACGGTTTCCCGATCTACGACGAGTCGAAGACGCATCCCGGCGCCTTCACCGTGTGCTGCCATTCGGGCGTCACGCTGGCGGCCAACCACGCGCTCACCATCGCGCCGATGATTGCGCGCGGCGCGCTCGACGCCTCGCTCGTCGCTCCCTTCAGTGCCCGGAGGTTCCATGTTCAAGCGGCTGGCTGACAGCAGCCCTTCCGTCGGCATCACCGTCGACGGCAAACCCGTGAGCGCGCAGGCCGGTGACACGGTTGCTGCCGCGCTGCTCGCTGCCGGTATCGGCCATTGCCGCACTACGCCCGTGACCGGCGCGCAACGGGCGCCCTATTGCCTGATGGGCGTGTGCTTCGATTGCCTCGTCACCGTCGACGGCGTCGGCAGCCGCCAGGGCTGCCTGATCCCGGTGCGCGAGGGCATGAAGGTGGAGACCCAGCTGGGTCGTCGGGAGGCCGGGCGATGACCGCGGCCGCCGACCTTGCCTCATCCTGCGAACTCGTCGTCATCGGCGGAGGGCCTGCCGGACTTGCAGCGGCGGCGTTGGCGGCTCGCGCCGGCGTCTCGACCGTGCTGTTCGACGAGAATCCCGGCGTCGGTGGCCAGATCTATCGTGCCATCACCTCGACGCCTGTGAAGGATCGCGCGATCCTGGGGGAGGATTACTGGGACGGCGCGAAGCTCGCCGACGAGGCGAAGGCCAGCGGCGCCCTGATCGTGAACGGCGCCACGGTCTGGAGTCTTGACCGCCAGCGCATCGTCGGCGTCTCGATTGCGGGCAAGGCGCGCATGATCGAGGCCGGGCGCGTGATCATCGCCACCGGCTCGCAAGAACGGCCGTTCCCGATCCCCGGCTGGACCCTGCCGGGCGTGATGACGGCCGGCGGCGCGCAGACGGCGTTGAAGGCGCAGGGGCTGGTCGCGTCGGGCCGCACCGTGCTGGCGGGCGGCGGGCCGCTGCTCTGGCTGCTGGCGGCGCAGACGCTACGTGCCGGTGGCAAGATCGACGCGATCCTCGACACCACGCCGCGCCGGAACTGGCTGCAGGCGATGTTCCATCTGCCCGACTTCGCGCTGTCGCCGTACTTCGCCAAGGGACTGGCGCTGCTGAAGGAAGTCCGCGCCAAGGTGCCGATCCATCGCGTCGACACGATCGAGGCGGTGGGCACCGACCGCGTGCGTGAAGTCGTCTTCTCCGGCGCCGGCGGCACGAAGCGCCTGCCGGTCGACCTACTTTTGCTGCACCAGGGCGTCGTGCCCAACGTCAATCTCGCCAATGCGGCTGGCGTTGCGCACATGTGGAACGACCGCCAGCTCTGCTTCGTGCCGGTGCTCGACAACGATTTCAGCAGCTCCGTGCCCGGCATCGCGGTGGCGGGCGACGGTGCCGGCATCGCGGGCGGAACCGCTGCTGCCGAGAGAGGCCGTATCGCCGCCATCGCCGCGGTGCGTGCGCTCAAGCCCGACGCGGTCGTGCCGGACACGCAGGCGATCAGACAGAGCCTGCAGCGCGAGGAGATGGGACGCTCATTCCTCGACTGGCTGAACCGCCCGGCCGAGTCCTTCCGCCAGCCCG
>JAKFVZ010000709.1 GCA_021732965.1 Reyranella sp. | reverse complement strand
CGCGTGAAGGACAGCCGCGAGGAGATCGGCTAAGGGATCGCGGCCAGGACCGGCGCCACCGTCGTGCCCCCCTACGATCATCCCTGGATCCTGACCGGCCAGGGAACGGCCGGCATCGAAATCGCCGAACAGGCCAAGGCGCTGGGCGTCACGCTCGATGCGGTCGCCGCGCCCTGCTCCGGTGGCGGGCTGGCGACCGGCGTGGCGCTGGGCGTCAAGGGCCTCAGCCCGACGACGAGCGTCCATGCCGGCGAGCCGGCCGGCTTCGACGACCTCGCCCGCTCGCTGGCGTCGGGGACCAAGCAGAAGAACGAGAAGCTCTCAGGCTCGATCTGCGACGCGCTTCTGGCGCCGACTCCGGGCGACGTCACATTCCCGCTGGCACAGAAGGTCCTCGGCCCGGGCCTCGTCGTGACCGACGAGGAAGTGCTGGACGCGATGGAACTGGCCTTCCGCGAGTTCAAGCTGGTGCTCGAACCGGGTGGCGCGGTGGCGCTGGCCGCCGCGCTCACCGGCAAGCTCCTGGTGGAGGGCCGCGCCGTTGCCGTCGTCTGCTCCGGCGGCAACGTCGACCATGCGACCTTCAAGCGGGCGCTCGACCGGGCGGGCGGCGCCGGCTGATGAAGATATCGCGGCGCAACCGCCGCGAATGGCGGGTCATCTTCTGGATCAGCCTGACCAGCGCCGCGGTCAGCGCCTACTTCGGCTACGCCGTGGCGCCGGCTGACGACCCTCCGGTGAGAGGCATACTGCAGGGCATCCTCACCTCGCTTCTGATCGCAACGCCAATCGCCTTCTTCGAAGTGCGCCGCGCACGCATCGACGCGCTCGGCTGGATGCGGCGCCTGCCCTTGGCCGGATATTTCTTCGTCAAGGTGCTGTTCTATTGCATCGTCATCGTCGCCGGCCTGATCCTGTCGCGCCTGATCATGTCGATCGGCACATCGCGCGTCATCGTCTTCGATCCGATCTTTCGCAATTCCTTGCTCTTCGCCTTCGGCATGTCGGTGTTCGGCAACCTCGTCGTGGAGATGGGGCGGCTGCTGGGCTTCGGCACCCTGAAAAACCTGCTGGTGGGCCGCTATGCCCGCCCTCGGCGCGAGCAGAGGGCGTTCCTGCTGATCGACATGAAGGATTCGACGGGGCTCGCGGAGAGGCTGGGCGCAATCCGCTTCCACGAGCTGCTCAACGCCTTCTTCCGCGACATCGCCGACGCCGCGCTGGAATGCGATGCGGAGATTCACAAATACGTGGGCGACGAGGCGATCCTGACCTGGCCCGCCGGACCGGCGCTCAACGAGGGCGACTGCCTCACCTGCCCGTTTCTCGCCCGCGGCTTCATGGTCCGCAATGCCGCGCGTTACCGCGACAGATTCGGGGTTGTCCCCGAGTTCCGGGCCGCACTCCACTTCGGAGAGATCGTCGCCGGCGAAATCGGCGACTTGCGCCGCGAGATCGCCTTTGTCGGCGATACGCTGAACGTCACGGCTCGATTGCTCGACGCCTCCAAGACCCTGCACCGGGACGTCCTGGTCTCGGCCGAACTCCTGGCGCTCATTCGTCTTCCAGCCGACCTGAAGGCCGAGCCACTGCCCACTCTGTCGATCCGCGGCCGTGCCGCGCCGCTGGCGATCGCCGCGCTATCGCTGCGCGGCGGCCAGGATCAGATCTGAGACCTTCTCGCCGATCATCATGCAGGCGGCGTTGGTGTTGCCCGACACCAGTGTCGGCATCACCGACGCATCGGCCACGCGCAGGCCCCTGATCCCGTGCACCCGCAACTGCGGATCGACCACCGACTCGGCATCGTGCCCCATGCGGCAGGTCCCGACCGGATGGTAGGCCGACTGGCCCTCACGGCGCGCATAGTCGAGGAAATCATCGTCGGACCAGACCTCGACGCCCGGAAGCATCTCGTCGGTGATGATGCGGCCCAGCGCGGAGCTGCGGGCCAGAAGACGCTCGAACTTGCCGGCGGCGATGACCGCCTGCCGGTCGGTCTCGGTCGACAGGTAGTTGGCCATGATCGCCGGAGGTGTCGCAGCGTCGCGTGAGGTGATCCGGACGTGGCCGCGGCTCTCGGGGCGCGACTGGTTCGCCAGGATGGTGAAGCCGGAGAAAGGGTGCGGCCCCGTGTCCATGCGGTCGACCGACCAGGGGAAGAAATGGATCTGTGTGTCGGGTTCGGACGACTGCGGCAGGAGCTTCACGAAAGCGCCCGCGAAAGCCGGCATCGCCGTGAGCGGTCCGAACCGCGCCAGGGCATAGAGAAACGCCGCGCTGACACGCCGGGGGAACGTGCTGAAGTCGTCGTTCAACGTCAGGCGCCACCAGGTCTTGTAGGTCGAGCGGACGCAGAAATGGTCCTGCAGGTTCTCGCCCACACCCGGCAGGTCGCGGATGACAGGAATGCCGAGGGACGAGAGATGGGCCCCGGCCCCGATTCCCGAAAGCTGCAGGATCTGCGGCGAGCCGACGGTGCCGGCACTGAGGACGACCTCACGACGCGCCCGGGCGAGCCGGCTCCTGCCGCGGACGTTGAAGGCGATGCCGACGGCGCGGCCGTCTTCGATCATTACGCGTTCGACGACGGCCCCGGTCACGACCTTGCAGTTGGAGCGGCGGCGGGCGGGCGCGATATAGGCTCGGCCCGTCGAGTTGCGGCGGCCATCGCTCGCCGTGGCGTGATAGTAGCCGGCGCCGATCTGCTCGGGTCCGTTGAAGTCGTCGTTGGAATCCAGGCCGACCTCGGTGCAGGCCGCCAGGAACGTATCGCCCAGCTCGTTGACGTAGTCCCTTTGGGTGATCTTGACCGGCCCGTTGCCGCCGCGAAGCGCGGTCTCGCCGTCGGCGTATCCTTCGAGACGCCGGAAATACGGCAGGCAATCCTCGAACGACCAGCCTTCGTTGCCCATCTGGCGCCACTGGTCGTAATCCGAGGCGAGGCCGCGGATATAGACCATACCGTTTATGGCGCTGGAGCCACCGATCACCTTGCCGCGCGGCCAATAGATCCGCCGACCGCCAAGTTCGGGCTCGGCCTCGGTCCTGAACTTCCAGTTCACGGCGGGATCGAGGAAGGTCTTGGCGAAGCCGGCGGGAATCGACAGCCAGCGGCTCCTGGCGTCGGGGCCGGCCTCCAGCAACAGGACGGAATAGCGCCCGCCCGCGGTCAACCGGTCAACGATCGGGCCGCCGGAGGACCCCGCCCCTACAACGACGAAATCGAACTCATCCATCCTTGTGCTTGCTAGGCGACTTCAGCCACGCAAGCAAGCTGCCCAGGATACCCTTGGGGAGGAAGATGATGAACAGGACCAGCAGGACGCCGTACACGAGATTGTCCCAGCCGACCGCCTTGGTCCCGAACCCGATGCGCAGCACCTCGGCCAGCATGATGGTGATGATGGCGCCCACGGTCGGTCCCAGCGCCACGTAGATGCCGCCCACGACAGCCGCGAACACCATCTGCAGTGAGACCGCAATGCCGCTTACCGTGTCCGGCGAAATGAACATCTGGTACTGCCCGTACAGGGCGCCCGCCATCGCCGTCATCACGGCGCTGATCACGGTGATGCGCAGCTTTTCCGCCGTCACATTGACGCCCGCCGCCGCTGCGGCATCCTCGTCTTCCGAGATCGCCTCCATCGCGTATCGGCTCATGCTGCGGTCGATCCAGTACCAGATCGCGAGCCCCGTGGCCCAGACTCCCAGTGCGATCAGGTACCACACGACCTTGTCGTCGAATTGCAGTGCCACGATGTGGCTGCCCTTGGTCCGCTCCGGCGTGTAGCCCAGCGAGCCGCCCGTATAGTCGCGGGTGGCGATGATGATCTGCAGCACGATGCCCGACAGGGCCAGCGTCACCAGTGCGAAGTAGTGGCCGGTGATCCGGAAGCGGAAGCAGGGATAGGCCACGACCAGGGCCAGCGCACCGGCGCACAGCATGGCGGCGGGGATCCCGATCCAGGGGGAAACGCCGAGATGGTTCCACAGCAGCGTGGTCACATAGGCACCCACGCCCATGAAGCCGCCATGGCCGAGCGAGACCAGCCCGAAACGCCCCATCATCGACCAGGATGTGTAGGCGAACGACCAGATGAGGATCAGCACCAGGATGTGCAGGTGATAGGGGTCGCGATACACGAACGGCAGCGCGACCAGCGCCGCGAGGCCGATGCCCCAGGCCAGCGGCTTGTTCATGAGCGCTTCGCCAGCAGGCCGGCGGGCCGGATGAACATCATGACGATGAAGAAGGCGAAGGCGAGCACATAGCCCCATTCGAGGTCGGAGAAGAGGCCGCCAAGGGAAATGATCTCGGCGAACAAAAAGGCCGCCACGAAGCCGCCGACGAAGTTCCCCAGTCCGCCCAGCACGCAGATCAGGAAGGTGATCGGCCCGAACGACAGGCCGACGAATGGATGAACGTCGTACTGAAGCACCAGCAGGCAGGCCGCGAGGCCGGCCAGCCCGCCGCCCAGCGCCGAGGTGACGAGATAGATCTTCTTCGTATCGACGCCCATCAGCGCCATGATCTGGCGATCCTGTGCGATCGCCCGGATGGCCGTGCCGGTGTAGGTGCGCGTCATGAAGAGATAGACCGCGACCATCCCGATCAGCGCGGCACCGAAGGCCAACAGGCGGGCGTAGCTGAAGTGCATCTCGCCCAGCGCCAACACCGGCAGGCGGATGCCGAGATTGCGGAAGTCGATGCCGAAGGCCACCGTGGCGAAACTCTGCAGTACGAACAGCACGCCGCCGGTGGCGAGGAGCTGGTT
The DNA here is from genome assembly GCA_021732965.1 of Reyranella sp. Taxonomy (GTDB): domain Bacteria; phylum Pseudomonadota; class Alphaproteobacteria; order Reyranellales; family Reyranellaceae; genus Reyranella. Next base: position 9,039 of record JAKFVZ010000709.1, on the reverse strand, counting down.
GATCGGCGGTGCCGACAGCAGCGGCGCGATCACGAGGAAATGCAGCGCCGCGCCCATCGCCGCGACCAGCAGGATGCAGATCGGCGCGGCGACCCAGTACGGCAGGCCGTACACCGAGAACAGGTAGTACATGCCGTACATGCCGATCATCACCAGCTCGGCATAGCAGATCCACGTGACGTCGATGACGCCGAAGATCAGGTTGAGGCCGAGCGCCAGCAGCGCCAGCACACCGCCCAGCAGGATGCCGTTGACCAGCGCCTCGAGCAGGTAGATGTCGAAAATTTCCATCATCTCTTCACCTAGACGCCGAGATACGCTTGCCGGATGGAATCGTCGGCGAGCAGATCGGCCGATGCGCCGGAGGCGCGGATCGAACCGGCCTCCAGGAGATAGGCCCGGTCCACCACCTGCAGCACCTGCTGCACGTTCTGCTCGACGATCAGCACCGTGAGGCCACCGCCCCGGATGCGCTTCACCAGTTCGAAGACCTGCTGCACCACGACGGGCGCCAGTCCGGCCGAAGGCTCGTCCAGCAAGAGGAGTTTCGGATCGCTCATCAGCGCGCGGCCGATGGCGCACATCTGCTGCTCGCCGCCCGACATGGTGCCGGCCAACTGGTTGCGGCGTTCCTTCATGCGCGGAAACAGGTCGAACACGAAGTCCATGCGCTCGCGATAGCGGGCGCGGGCCTCGGGCATGAACGCGCCCATGCGAAGATTGTCCTCGACGCTCAGCCGCGGGAACAGCCGGCGATTCTCGGGGACGTGTGCGATGCCGAGGCTCACGATCCGGTGCGCCGCGGTTTTCAGCACGTCGGTGCCCTGCATCGCGATCGAGCCGCGAGTCGGGCGGATCAGGCCGGAGATCACGCGCATCAGTGTCGTCTTGCCGGCGCCGTTGGGGCCGATGACGCCCACCGCCTCCCCGGCCTTGACGTCGAGGTCGACGCCGAACAACGCCTGGAACCGGCCATATCCGGCATCGATCGATCGGAGCTCGAGCATCGTCGCGGCCCCTTCAGCGCGCGGCCGGGCTGCCGCCCGCTGCAGCGGCAGCGGCGGCAGTGGCCTGCGTGGAATGCGCGTCGGTGCCGAGATAGACCTCGATCACGCGCGGATCGTGGGACACCGCGCTCGGCAGGCCCTCGGAAATCTTCTCGCCGTGATCGAGCACCATGACGCGGTCCACGACACGCATCAGCACGCCCATGATGTGCTCTACCCAGATGATGGTGATGCCGAGTTCACTGCGGATCTTTCGCAGCATGTCGGCCGCCTGATCCATCTCGGTCTCGTCGAGACCGCCAAGGCTCTCGTCGGCCAGCAGGAGTTTGGGCCCCGTTGCGATGGCCTTTGCCAGTTCCAGCTTCTTCAGGCCGGCAGCGCCGAGCCCGTCGACGCTGGCGGTGCGGTCGGTCGGCAGGCCGACCATGTCGAGCGCCCGTTCGGCGGCTTCCTCGGCCTTGGCCAGGCTGTGGCTGCCCTGCCCGTAGTAGCCCGCCAGCGCCACGTTCTCGAAGATGGTGAGGCGGCGAAACGGCCGGGGGATCTGGAAGGTGCGCCCGACGCCGCTGTTGATGATGCGGTGCGGCGGCAATCCCGCGATCTCCCGGCCGTCGAACCGGATCGTCCCGGAGGTCGGCGGAAACGTGCCCGACAGCATGTTGAAGATCGTGCTCTTGCCCGAGCCGTTGGGGCCGATCAGGCCGAGAATCTCGCCCTGCTCGACCTTGAACGACACGTTGTTGACGGCCGTGAACCCGCCGAAACGCTTTACCAGACCCTCGACGACCAGCACGGCCCGCCCTCTCGCTCTGTTCCGGCCGCAGCCTACTGGTTGCTGAAGCCCGAGGTCTTGGGCAGCGGCAGCACGGGTTCGCGCTGCTGCTGGCTCTTCGGCCACACCACGTACGACTTGTCGTCGACATACTGGATGATGACCGGGAAGGAGCGCTCGTTCTGGCCGGCGATCGGCGAGCCCTCGCCCGCAAACTTCACGCCGAAGCCCAGCATTGTGCCGCCCTCAGGGAGGTCCACCTCGAGCGCGGCCTTACGCAGCGCTTCGGGATCGATGCCGCCATACTTCTTGATCGCCCGCGGCAGCACCTCGGTGAAGAACACGTACGTATTGGAAGCGGCCATGCCGACATGGGCCGAACGGATCGCGACTCCCGGCTTCACCTTGTCGAATTCCTCGCCGACCATCTTGATCACCGGCGGCAGCTTCGGATCGAGCGCCGCCTGGTTGGCCAGCCAGATGGAGATCGGGTCGATGTTGAACACGTAGTTCACATCGCTACCCATGCCCTCCTTGAGCTTCTCGTAGACGCCGTAGCCCGCGCCGTGACCCACCAGCGCGCCGAACTTGAGGCCCTGCTCCCGCGCCTGGCGGGCGAACAGCGTGATGTCAGGGTTGTACCCAGTATGGAAGATCACGTCGTGACGGGCGCGCTTCAGCTTCGTCACCAGGGACGACAGATCAGGGGCGGTCGCCGAATACCCTTCCTTCAGGACGATGTTGAAGCCGGCCTTCTTGGAGCCCGCCTCGTTGCCCTTGGCGACGTCGACGCCGTACGAGCCATCCTCGTGGATGATCGCCACGCGCATGTCCTTCGGCTCCTTGCCGAACTTCGCCTTGGCGTTCTTCTCGATCATGTCGGCGGCCATCAGGCCGAACTGCTGGCCGCTCGCCTGGGGCCGGAACACATACTTCAGGTTCTTGTTCTCGACGACGGCCGTCGAAATGCAGGTCGTGATCCACATGAAGTTCTTGAGCTGCTCGACGCGTGCCGCGACGGGAACGCATTGCGCCGAGGAGAAGAAGCCCAGGAGAAGGTTGACCTTCTCCTGCTCGATCAGGCGGACCGCCTCGTTGATGGCGACATCCGGCTTGCTCTGGGCGTCGGCGTAGATTGCCTCGATCTTGTAGCCCTCGACCCCACCCTGCTTGATGAAGTTGTCGATCATGATCTTGGCGCCGACATGCTGCAGTTCCGACCCACCGCCGGCCAGCGGCCCGGTCAGATCGTAGATGACGCCGATCTTGATCTTCTTTTCCTGGGCCTGGGCGGAAACCGCCATGCCCAACGCCGCAACGGCGGCAACCACGCCTCCCAACAGGCGCACAGCCTTGTGCTTGAGCATATCCCTCTCCCATAGACTTTTAGCAATTTGTTGTGCGCATCACAGAGTGCGCGGGAGGTTCTGTCAAGCGTTTCGCGTCAGCGACCATCTCCCGGTGTTAGAATCTCGAACATCAAACCCGTCGGCGGATCCATCATCGCGAACAGCGCGCCCAGCTTCGGAATCTCTCCTTCGAGCTTCAACGCACCGCTCGCGAGGGCATCGGGAATGGTAAGCTTGCGCATCACGATCTGATCCATCGTGGCCCGTGTCGTCATGACGGAAACGTCGGCATTGGCCGCCGTCTCTCCCATGCGGTGAGTGAGCGTGCTGTGCTTCAAGGTCAGCACCAACGTCTCGCCGCGATCGGTGAAGCGCCAGTTGACGACCAACGACTGCCCCGCGGCCTTGGCGGCATCGAGCCGGATCGCCATCAGGTCGAAGAAGACGTCGCTGGTGAGTCCCGCGAGCGTGTCGGCGCCCATGCCGGGGCGCACCGGCATCTGGAAGACGCCATGGCGCAGTTCCTGCGCGCCGTACAGGAAAGCATTGCGCCACGTCGCCGACTCGGCCTGGTAACCCATCTGCTCCAGGGCATCGGCGCAGAGGGCGCGGGCCTCCTTGTTCTGGGGCTCGGCGTAGACAACTTCCTTCATCACCTGGGCGACCCAGCGGAACTCGCCCCTGGCGAAGTCGGCGCGCGCCTTCTCGATCACCGCGGCCGCGCCGCCCATGTACTCGACGAACTTGGCGGCGGCCGGCGCCGGCGGCAGCGGGTGCAGGTTGCAGGGGTTGCCGTCGTACCAGGAGAGATAGCGCTGATAGACCGCCTTCACGTTGTGGCTCACCGAGCCGTAATAGCCGCGCGCCGACCATCGCTCCGCGAGCCCCGGCGGCAGGTCGATCACCTCGGCGATCTCGGCCGGCCGCCAGCCGCGATTCATGTAGCGCAGCGTCTGGTCGTGGATGTGCTTGTAGAGATCGCGCTGCGCCTCAAGGTAGTCGATGATCTTCGCATTGTCCCAGGTCGGCCAGTGATGCTGGCCGATCAGCACCTTCGTCTTCGGCCCGTACATCGCGATCGCGTCGCCGATATACTTGGCCCAGATGCGCGGATCGCGCGCCACCGCGCCGCGCAGCGGGATGAAGTTGTGCAACAGCGGGCAGGCGTTCTCCGCCATGTTGAGCACGCCGAGCTGCGGATAGAACATGTGCATCTCGGCCGGCGCCTCGGTCTCCGGCGCGAGCTGGAAGACGATCTCGATGCCGTCGATCGTGTGCGTTTCGACCGCCTTGGCGATCGACTGTGTCGGCGCGATCAGGCCGGGCGTTCCGCGTGCCACGCTCTTGCCGAGACCGGCATCGACCTGCCCGCGCGCGCCGCGCGGCAGCATCGTGCCGAACTGGAACTGCGCGCGCCGCGACATCGGCGCCCCCGCCAGCACGTTCTCGCCCGAGATGGCCTCCATGAAGCCGGCCGGCGCGATCACCTTGACCTTACCCGCCTTCACATCGGCTTCGTCGACGACGCCGCGCACGCCGCCGTAATGATCGATGTGACTGTGGGTGTAGATCACCGCGACCACGGGCTTGTGCGGCCGGTGCGCGTAGTAGAGTTCGAGCGCCGCGCGCGCGACCTCGGCGGTCGTCAACGGATCGATCAAAATGAGTCCGCTATCGCCTTCGATCACCGTCAGGTTGGCGATGTCGAAGCCGCGGAGCTGATAGAGCCGGTCCGTCACCTTGAACAGGCCGTTGGCGAGGTTGAGCCGGGCCATGCGCCACAGGCTGGGATTGACCGTATTCGGCGCCAGCTCGCCGTCGATGAAGGCGTATTCGCCCAGGTTCCACAGCACCGTGCCGCCGCCCGTCCGCACGACTCCGTCCGGGACTTCGGCGATCAGTCCTTTCCTCGCGGCCTCGAAGTCCGACGTATCCGAGAACGGCAGCCGCGACGCCATCGCGGCGTTCGCGGCCCTGGTTGCGGGTTCGGCGTCGCGTGCGGCGTCGAGATGGGAGGAAGGGACCGGGACGGCCGACGCTGACGCCATGAAGCTATCCTTCGACCTTGATGTTGTTGTCCTTGACGACTTTGGTCCAGCGCTCCGTCTCGAACTTGACCCGATCGAGATAGGCCTGTGGCGTGCTGCCGGTGCTGAAAAAGCCGAGTTCCGCGAATCGCTTCTTCACCGGCGGATCCTTCAGGACCTCGAGGCAGGAGGCATTCAGCCTCTCGACGATGGGCGCTGGCAATCCGGCAGGTCCGACGAGCCCGAAGAAGGCCGCGCTCTCCAGGTCCTTCATTCCCAGTTCGGCCACCGTCGGTACGTCGGGGCACACGGTCGAGCGCTCGGGAGAGGCCACCGCGATACCGATGAGGCGCCCCGCCGCGACGTGCGTCCCCGTCGGCAGCACGACGTCGATCATGATGGGCAAATGCCCTCCCATCACATCACGCAAGGCGTCGGCCGCACCCTTGTAGCTGACGCTCTCGAGGTTGAGCTTGTTGCGCGTGCGGAACAACTCGCCCCACAGATGCGGCTGGTTGCCCATTCCCGACGTGGCGTAGCGGACGCGCTGCGGCTGCTTGTTCACCCATTCCGCGAACTCGGCGTAATTCTTTGCCGGCAGCGCCTTGCCGTCGATTGCCAGGAGATCGGGGATGTCGACCAGAGTCGAGATCATCTGGAAGTCCTTCAGCGGATCGAACGGCTGCTTCAGGCCCAGGGCGACGTTGGTGGCCATCGTCGCCGCGCCCAGCAGCAGCGTATTGCCGTCCGGCTTCGCCTTGGCCACGACATCCATGCCGATGATGGTGTTGCCGCCGCCCTTGTTCTCGACGATCACCTGCTGGCCGAGCAGCCCGGTCAGCTTCTCGGCGACGATGCGCGCGGCCGTGTCGGTCGAACCGCCGGCAACATAAGGCACCACCAGCCTGATCGGCTGGTTCGGCCAAGCCTGCGCCCGCACGGCGGAGGCGCCAACGATTGTCCAGCCGGCGGTACCCGCCAGCACAGTACGTCTATTGAGCATGATCCTACCCGTGATCTGTTTCTTGGAAGCAGGATCGCAAACGCGCGACGGCCGCGCAATCCGGGCGCGGCCGTCGTTCGTCAGGCGAAGCGGGCTATTCGGCGGGCTTGGGCGCCGCCGCAATGGTGTGGACGTCCTTCTCGCTGGGCAGCATCGACAGAGCCAGGAAGGAGCAGAAGGCCACGCCCGCCAGAACCGACAGCAGGACCGGGAAGCCAGCATCCTTCACCAACGGTCCGATCAGCGCGACGACGAAGGAGCTGACGCCGAAGCCGATCGCGAGGCGGACGCCGGTGACGCGGCTGCGCATGCGGTCGTCGATGTAGCGCACGATCATCGCATCGGTGAACGGGATGGCGCCGAACACCAGCAGCATGAAGGCGATGGCCGTGAGGAACAGCGCCCAGCCCTCGACCTGCGAGGCGATCAGGAACAGCGGCACCTGCAGCAGCACGATCGGCAGGTAGATGTTCTTCAGCGGATAGCGGTCGATCAGCTTGCCGACCACGAGCTGCGCCAGCGAGGCCAGCGAGAAGATGATGAACAGCATCGTCGCCAGCATCGCCGGATCCTGCGCGATGTTCGTGGCGCGATTGGCCAGCAGCTCGCCGTTTCCGTTGGTCGTGAAGTTGAAGATGATGCTGCCGGTCACCGCGGTGAAGGTCATGATGGCGAATACGCGCGCCATGACCGATGGCGGCAGGTCGAGCATCTTGGCCTTGCGCTTGGCCGGCGCCATTTCCTCGCGCGGCACCAGCGCCACGAAGGCGACGGCGCAGATCAGGCAGATGACGCCCGGGATGATGAATGCCGCCTGCCAGCCGAAACGCTGGGCGATGTAGACCGAGAGGCCGGCGGCGATGGCGATGCCCATGTTGCCGGCCAGGCCGTTCACGCCGATCGTGAAGCCGGGGTTCTTGGCCTTCTGGACCAGCATCGGGATGCCGACCGGATGGTAGATCGAGGCGAAGGCGCCCATCAGGGTCAGCGCTGCACCGATCTGCCACTTGTTGGTGCAGAGCGCGATGATCAGGGCCGAGACACCCATGCCGGCGAAGAAGATCACCATCATGATCCAGCGGCCCCAGTGGTCGCCGAGGCGACCGCTCACGATCGAGCCGGCACCGAACATGAAGAGCGCGCCGTAGTTGAACGGCGTGAGTTCGGTCCACTCGACGCCCCACACCCCGGCGATGACGCCCCAGGAATAGGCGAAGACCACCAGGATCCAGTGATCCATCGCGTGGCCGATGTTGAGCAGGATAGAGGTGGGGCTTCCGTGGCTCATCTTGTTCGTTCCTCCAGGGCCGCCAGACTAGAGATGGCCCGCCTGTCTGTCTTGCGCTAGATTGCCAACTAATGTCGCAAAATAGCCAAGCTGCCCTGCGTTCGACGAACCCCGAGGACTACCAGGGCGTTCCACGCGCGGTCGCGGCCATGCCGAAGGACTTCGCCGACGGTTTCGAGATCGCGCCGCACCGCCATCGCCGCGCCCAGTTGATCTATGCCACCGCCGGCACGATGCGCATTTCCACGGAGGAAGCCGTCTGGGTGGTGCCGCCGCAGCGCGCCCTGTGGATGCCGCCGGGCGTGCGCCATTCCATCGTGATGTCGGGCGACGTGACGATGCGCACTCTCTATCTGCGGCAGGACGCGGCTGTCGGCATGCCCGAGGTCTGTCGCGTGCTGCACATCTCTCCCCTGCTGCGCGAACTGATCGTGCGCGCGACCGAGATGCCGGTGCACTACGACGAAAGCGGCGCCGCTGGACATGTCGAGGCGCTGATCCTCGACGAACTGCACCACGAGCCGTCTCTGCCGCTTCATCTCCCGATGCCGCGCGACAAGCGGCTGCAGCGACTTTGCTCGGCCCTGCTGGCGGCGCCCGGCGACCAGCGGACGCTCGAACACTGGGCGGGATCGGCGAACGCAAGCCCTCGCACCCTCGCCCGGCTGTTCGTGACGGAGACCGGCCTCACCTTCGGCGCGTGGCGGCAGCAGGCGCGCGTGCTCGAAGCAATGGGACGCCTCAGCGGCGGTCAGTCCGTGACCGACGTCGCGCTCGATCTTGGCTACGACAGCGTGAGCGCCTTCAGCGCAATGTTCCGCAGAGCGTCGGGCTTGTCCCCCAGCGCCTACCGCCCCGCTCGTTGAGGGCCACGCTAAGACCCTGTGCGTTGTGAGGGGATTTTGCCCGTTGTTGCAAGCGGTTAGCCCTTGACGCTGGACGGTAATAATCCCCCAATGCGCGCCCTTTTAGAGTAATCTAAATTGTCATTTACCTGAGTGTCTGCGCTCCCGCCGCCGCCTGGAGTTTATGTTGAAGCCGACAGATATCGCCAATCCCGACTACTTCCATAAGGTCGTCGATTGCCAGTGGGCGTGTCCCGCCCACACGCCAGTCCCCGAGTACATCAGGCTGATCGCGCACGGACGCTATTCCGACGCGTACATGATCAACTGGAAATCCAACGTGTTCCCCGGGATCCTGGGCCGCACCTGCGACCGCCCCTGCGAGCCGGCGTGCCGGCGCAGTCGCGTCGAGGACGAGACGCTGGTCAAGGGCAAGAAGGAGCCCGTCGCGATCTGCCGCCTGAAGCGCGTCGCGGCCGACTACAAGGACGATGACGACATCATTTCCAAGATGCCCAAGGCGGCGGAGAAGAACGGCAGGCGCATTGCCTGCATCGGCGGCGGCCCCTCCTCGCTGACCGTCACGCGCGACCTCGCCGTGCTGGGCTACGAAGTGGTGATATACGACCAGGATCCCAAGCTCGGCGGCTTCATCCGCACGCAGATCCCGCACTTCCGCCTGCCCGAATCGGTGATCGACGAGGAAGTCGGCTACATCACCGGCATCGGCAACGTCGAATTCCGCCAC
>JAKFVZ010000371.1 GCA_021732965.1 Reyranella sp. | reverse complement strand
CGTGCGCTCACCACCACCGTCAACGATATCGAGCACATCGAGGGCACGTCCTACACCGGCGTCGGCATCGTGAAGATCTTCTTCCAGCCGGGAGTCGACATCAGCATCGCCAACGCCCAGGTCACCGCGATCGCCCAGACCGTGCTGCGGCAGATGCCGCCCAACATCACGCCGCCGCTGATCCTGAACTACAATGCGGCCACGGTGCCGATCATCCAGCTCGCGCTGGCCGGCAAGGGCGTTCCCGAACAGGCAGTGTTCGATCTCGCCATCAACACGGTCCGCACGCCGCTGGTTACGGTGCCGGGAGCCGCGATCCCGTTCCCCTTCGGCGGCAAGTTCCGGCAGATCCAGATCGACCTCGACCCCGCAGCACTTCAGGCGCGCGGCCTGTCGGCGGCCGACGTGGCCAATGCGCTGGCCGCCCAGAACCTGCTGACGCCGGTCGGCACGCAGAAGATCGGCGGGCACGAGTATGCGATCCAGCTCAACAACGCGCCGTCCGACTTCAATGCGCTGGCCGACATCCCGGTGTTCGCGGCCAACGGCACCGTCGTCTATCTGCGCGACGTGGCGCAGGTGCGCGACGGCAACCCGCCGCAGCAGAACATCGTGCATGTCGACGGCGGCCGGTCTGTGCTGCTGGCCGTGCTCAAGAACGGCAGCACCTCGACGCTGGCGATCATCGCCGGCATCAAGGAACGTGTGGCGGACCTGAAGCGCGTCCTGCCGGAGAACGTTTCGCTGGCCATCCTCGGCGACCAGTCGCTGTTCGTCGAAGGCGCGGTCTCGGGCGTGGCGCACGAGGCCGTGCTGGCCGCGGTGCTGACCAGCCTGATGATCCTGCTCTTCCTCGGGAGCTGGCGGTCGACGGTGATCATCGCCATCTCGATTCCGCTGGCCATCCTGGGGTCGATCGCGCTGCTGGCGGCGTTCGGCGAGACGCTCAACATCATGACGCTGGGCGGTCTCGCGCTGGCCGTCGGCATCCTGGTCGACGACGCCACGGTGACCATCGAGAACATCAACTGGCACCTGGAGCAGGGCAAGGACGTCGAGACCGCCATCCTGGACGGCGCTCGCCAGATCGTGACCCCGGCTTTCGTGTCGCTGCTCTGCATCTGCATCGTGTTCGTGCCGATGTTCTTCCTCGAGGGCGTGGCCCGCTTCCTGTTCGTGCCGATGGCCCTGGCGGTGATGTTCGCGATGGTCTGCTCGTTCATCCTGTCGCGCACGCTGGTGCCGACGATGGCGAACTACCTGCTGAAGCCGCATGCCGTGCATGGTCATGGCGAGGCGCCACCGCCGTCGCGTAATCCGCTGGCGCGGTTCCAGCGCGGCTTCGAGGCCCGTTTCGAGAGACTGCGCGCCGTCTATCACGACCTGCTCGGCCTGGCGCTCGCTCGCCGTCCGTTGTTCATCGTTTGCTTCATGGCCTTCGTGCTGGGGTCGTTCGCGCTGGTGCCGTTCCTCGGGCGCAATTTCTTCCCCATCGTCGATTCCGGCCAGATCCTGATGCATGTGCGTGCGCCCATCGGCACCCGCGTCGAGGAGACCGCGAACAGCTTCGTGGCCATCCAAAAGGCGATCCGCACCGTCATCCCGCCGAGCCAGATCGCGACGATGGCCGACAATGTCGGCATGCCGGTCAGCGGCATCAACATGACCTACAACAACACCGGCACGATCGGCCCGCAGGATGGAGACATCCAGATCAAGCTGACGCCGGACCACAGGCCGACCGAGGAGTACGTGGCCGAACTGCGCCGGCGTCTGCCCGAACTGTTCCCCGGCTTCACCTTCTCGTTCCTGCCCGCCGACATCATCAGCCAGATCCTCAATTTCGGTGCCCCGTCGCCCATCGACGTTCAGGTCCGCACGTCGGACATCACCGCGGGCTTCGAGCATGCCAACAGGCTCCTGGCGCGCATCCGTCAGATTCCCGGCGTGGTCGACGCTCGCATCCAGCAGTCGCGCGGCGCGCCGGTGTTCGGCGTCGACATCGATCGGTCTCGTGCACAGACCGTGGGGCTGACGACCCGCGACGTCACCAACTCGCTGGTCGTCAATCTCGCCGGCTCCAGCCAGGTCGCGCCGACCTACTGGCTCAATCCGGCCAATGGCGTGACCTACAACATCGTGATGCAGACGCCGCAGTACCGGCTGGATTCGCTGGCCTCGCTCAGCAACCTGCCGATCATGGCGCCGGCCGCTTCCCAGCTTCAGGTTCTGGGCGGCGTCGCCGACATCAAGCGGTCCTCCGCCAACGCCGTGGTCTCGCAGTACGACCTGCAGGGCATGGTCCAGGTCTATGCCGGCGTGCAGGGCAGGGATCTCGGGGCGGTGGCGGCCGATGTTCGCGCCGTCGTGGCCGAACTTGCACCGCAACAGTCGCCGCGCATCCGGTCGGTCAAGGTCCAGGGCCAGGTCAAGACGATGGAATCCGCCTTTTCGGGGTTGCTGTTCGGCCTCCTCGGCGCGGTCGTGCTGATCTACCTGCTCATCGTCGTGAACTTCCAGTCGTGGAGCGATCCGTTCGTCATCATCACGGCGCTGCCGGCGGCCCTGGCGGGCATCGTGTGGATGCTGTTCGCCACGGGCACCACGCTTTCGGTGCCGGCTCTCACCGGCGCCATCATGTGCATGGGCGTCGCAACCGCCAACTCGGTGCTGGTGATCTCCTTTGCCCGCGAGCGTCTGGTCGAACTGGGAGATGCGACGGCGGCAGCCCTCGACGCCGGCTTCGTCCGCTTCCGTCCCGTCATCATGACCGCGCTCGCCATGATCATCGGCATGACGCCCATGGCGCTGGGAATGGGCGAGGGCGGCGAGCAGAATGCGCCGCTCGGCCGGGCGGTCATCGGCGGTCTCATTTTTGCTACCATCGCCACGTTGATGTTCGTTCCCGTGGTCTTCAGCGTCGTCCATCGCAATCACGGCAAAGCGGCCGCCAAAGCGCCCGCCACCGTCCCCGGAGCGCCTCATGCCGCCTGAAATCCCTCCCGTGGCGAGACCCCGTTCCCGGCGTGGCCTCGCGCTGTTCGGCTTTGCGGTGGCCCTCGGTCTGGCCGCCGTCGTCGTCAACGGCATCTGGAGCCGGCAGGCCAGCGAGGCGAAGCTGAAGGAATGGACCGATACCCAGGCCGTGCCGACGGTCAGTGTCGTCAACCCGTCGACCGGCGCCAACAAGACCTCGCTCGACCTGCCGGGCCGGCTGGAGGCCTATTCCCGCGCTCCAATCTATGCCCGCGTCGGCGGTTTCCTGAAAGCGTACTACGTCGATATCGGCGCGCCTGTGAAGGCAGGCCAGCTCCTGGCCGAAATCGAGGCTCCCGACCTCGACCAACAGCTCCTGCAAGCCAAAGCCTCGCTCGCCAGCGCGAAGGCGGCCGAGCAACTGGCGGCCGTGACGGCGGGGCGCTGGCAGCAGCTCGGCGGCGCCAACACGGTGTCGCGCCAGACGGTCGACGAGAAGACTGGCGATCTCACGGTGAAGCAGTCGCTCACGAGGGCAGCCCAGGCCGCGGTGGACCGGCTCGAGGTCCTGTCGGCTTACAAGCGCATCACGGCGCCATTCGACGGCATCGTGACGACCCGCAACACGGATGTCGGGGCGCTCATCAGCGCCGAATCGAGTGCCGGGCTCGCGCTGTTCGTGGTCTCCGACGTCGAAAGACTGCGCCTGAACGTCAGCATCCCGCAGAGTTTCGTGCCGGCGGTGAAGCTCAATACGAAGGTCCAGATCACGGTCCCCGAGTATCCCGGCAAGGTCTACGAGGGGGTGGTCGAGGCATCGACCCGCGCCGTCGATGCCCAGACCGGCACGACCCGCATGCAGGTCGTGGTCGACAATGCCAAGGGCGAGCTGATGCCCGGTGCCTTCGCCAACACCCGCATCGAGCTGCCGTCCAGCCTGCAGTCGCTGGCCGTGCCGGCGGGGGCGCTGATCTTCGACCAGAAAGGCCTCCGGGTCGCGACGGTCGACGCCGATAGCAAAGTCGTGCTCAAGCCGGTCACGATCGCGCGCGACCTCGGCCAGATCGTCGAGATCGGCAGCGGCCTCGTGGCCCAGGATCGCGTCATCGAAAGCCCGCCGGACGGTCTCTCCAACGGCGACCCGGTGCGCGTCGTCGATACCGCCAGGCCCGCCGCCGTGCGATAAATGCCGCCCGCCACGGGGGCGGCGGAGACGGCGATGATCGAGACGGAAAAGGGCAGGGCCGAGGTCACACGGTTCACGATCGATGTCGCGGTTCGACTGGGCCTGATCGCGACCATCGTCTATGTGAGCCTGCTCCTGTTGCAGCCGGTGGCGCCGCTGCTGCTGTGGGCCATCATCCTGTCGGTCGCCGTGTTTCCCCTGTTCAACGTGGTGCGCCGCCGCCTGCACGTCCGCGATGGTTTGGCCGCGGCACTGCTCTCGGTCTTGCTGCTGGTGCTGCTCCTGACGCCGGTGGTGATCCTGGCCGGATCGGCGATCGATAGCCTGGATGCCTATGCGCGAATGCTGTTACGGGGCGAGCATGTCGTACCACCTCCTCCTGAATCGGTGCGCGACTGGCCGATGGTCGGCAACCGCGTCTACGAATTCTGGCTGAACGGCTCCAACGATATCCGCTCGCTGGTGACGACCCATGTCGGCCAGCTCGCATCGGCCGGCCGCTGGATCGGTCGCATCGCCGCAGGGGTGTTCCTGGAGGTCCTGCAGTTCGCCGGCGCTATCATCGTGGCGGGCATCCTGCTGGCCTATTCCGACGACCTGCTGGAGACGGTTCGCGGCCTGGCGGGCCGGGTTGCCGACAAGCGCGGCCGGCACTTCCTCGAGATCGCCGGCTCGACGATCCGCAACGTCTCGCAGGGCGTCATCGGCATCGCGCTGCTTCAGTCGGCGCTTCTCGGCATCGGCATGCTGGTGGCGGGCGTGCCCTTCGCCGGCCCCATCACCTTCGTCTGTCTGGTGCTGGCCATCGTCCAGGTCGGCCCCAACATCATCATGATTCCGGTCATCATCTGGAGCTGGATGTATCTTCCCGCCCTGCATGCGGGTCTCTTCACCGTCTACACGTTGCCGCTGCTGCTGCTCGACAACGTGCTGCGCCCGATCCTGATGGCGCGCGGCCTGCCGACGCCGATGGCGGTGATCCTGGCCGGCGTGATCTGCGGCACGCTGGCAGGGGGGCTGATCGGCCTGTTCGTCGGCCCGGTGGTTCTCTCGGTCTTCTACGACCTGCTGGTCGCCTGGATCGCGTCCGGCGCCAGGACCGAGGAAGGCGACGCCTCCGCCCCCTCGGCCTGACAGGTCGATCCCCTACTTCTTCTTCGGCCGGAGCGCGTCCCACTGCTCGTCGGTCCAGTCGAGCATCGCCGAGGTGTTGGCGCCGCCGCCGCCAGATTGCAGCATCTTGCCACCGTCGATGACGATGGCGTCGCCGTTGATGTAGGCGGCACCGTCGCTCACCAGGAAGGCGGCGAGGTTGGCCAGTTCGATATGCTCGCCGGTGCGGCGCATCGGGATGGCCTTGATCATGTCCTCGTTACCGCCGCGCTCTTTTGGCATCAGGCGGCTCCAGGCGCCCTCGGTCGGGAAGGGGCCGGGCACGATCGCGCAGGTGCGGATGCCCTTGGGGCCCCATTCGACGGCGAGGCTCTTGGTCATGGCCAGCACGCCGGCCTTGGCCATCGCCGACGGCACGGTGAACGGCGCGCCGGTCAGCGACGAGACGGTCAGGATCGACATCACGACCTTGTTGCGCTCGCCGGCCTCGATCCAGCGGCGGCCGGCCGAGACGGTGCAGTAAGCCGAGCCGTGCAGAACGATGCCGAGCACGGCGTCGATCGCGCGCGAGGACATCTTGTGGGTCTGGGCCAGGATCTGGCCGGCGGCGTTGTTGACCAGGATGTCGAGCGGCCGCTTCTCCCAGATCTTGTCCATCATCGCTTCGACGGCGTCGGGCACGCGCACATCGCAGCCCACGGTCTCGATCTCGCCGCCAGTCTCCTTGGCAAGCTCGTCAGCGGTCTGCTTCAGTACGTCCTCACGGCGGCCGCAGATCACGACATTGGCGCCGAGCTCGAGATAGCGATGAACCATCGAGCGGCCGAGGCCGGTGCCGCCGCCCGTGACGAGGATGCGCTTGCCCTTCAGCAGGTCCGGTTGAAACACTCGTCTTCTCCTACTTCTTGATCTCGGTGAGGGCGATGCCGGACGCGACAAGCTTGTCGATCTCGGCCGCGGAATAGCCGGCCTCGACCAGGACGGCGCGCGTATCGGTGCCGAATTTCTTCGGCTTGGTGCGGGCCGTGGGCGGGGTGCGGGAGAGCTTCACGGGATTGCCGACGTTCCGCCAGCCGTCCTTCTCCCACACCATGCCGCGATGCTTGGTGTGCGGATGCTCCATGACGTCGGAGACGTCGAGCACGGCGGCCGACGGCACGCCGCCCTTCATCAGCTCCTGGGAGAATTCGTTGGCGTCGCGGTCCTTCAGCAACTCGCGCAGCTCGGCCTCGAGTTCGGCGCGATGGGCGACGCGGTCCTTGTTGGTCTTGAAGCGTGGGTCGTTCGCCAGTTCCGGCTTGCCCAGCATCTGCGTCAGCTTCCGGAACTGCCCATCATTGCCGGCGCCGACCACGATGTTGCGGGTCTTCGTCGGGAAGTTGGAGTAGGGCACCAGGCTCGCGTGGCTGTTGCCGACCAGTTTGGGCTTGAGGCCGGCCATGAAGTAGTTCGGCGCATGCGGCTGGTGCAGCGCGATGGCGCTGTCGTAGAGCGTCGCATCGACGAACTGGCCCTTGCCTGAGCGATTGCGCTCATAGAGCGCCATCATGATGCCGATCGTGGCGTTCATGCCGGTCGAGAGGTCGACCACCGGTACGCCGATGCGCACCTGGCCGCCCTCGGGCGAGCCGTTGACCGAGACGAGGCCGGCCGAGGCCTGGACCATGGCATCGTAGCCGGGGAACCCACCCAGCGGGCCGTCGGCGCCGAAGCCGGAGACGCGGGCGTGGACCAGCCGCGGGAACTGCGCTGCCAGCACGTCGTGGTAGCCGATGCCCCACTTCTCCATCGTGCCGGTCTTGAAGTTGTCGATCAGCACGTCGGCCGTCTCGAGCAGCTTCAGCAGAACCTCGCGGCCTTCCGGCCTGGAGAGGTCGAGCGCGATCGTGCGCTTGTTGCGGTTGATGCCGGCGAAGTAGGCCGAGATGCCCTCGGCGTCGAACGGAGGGCCCCAGGTGCGGGTCTCGTCGCCCTGCGGCGGCTCGACCTTGATCACGTCGGCGCCATGGTCGGCCAGCATCTGGCCGCAATAGGGGCCTCCCAGAACACGCGACAGGTCGATCACTTTCAGGCCCTCGAGCGCGCCCCCGCTTGCCACCGGCATTTCGTTCCACTCCACGGATTGAGACAGGAGGGGCGGTTATAGACCAACGGGCGGAGGCCCGGTACCGTCCGGCCATGATCGAACGCGAGCTTGATATCGCCACGCAAGATGGCGCCATGAACACTTACACCGTGCGGCCCGACGATGGCGGGCCGCTGCCGGTGGTCATCATGCTGATGGATGCGCCGGGAGTACGCGAGGGCCTGCGGGAGATCTGCCGCCGCATCTCGCAGTCCGGCTACTTCGTACTGCTGCCCAATCTCTACTACCGCTCGACGCGCGAGTTCGTCTGCGGGCCGACGCGGAACCATCCCGACGGCGAGGCCAACCTGAAGCGCATGTTCGGCCTGATGGAGACGCTCTCCAACGCCAAGGTGGCGGCGGACACGGGCGCGGTCCTCGATGTGCTGTCGACCCTGCCCGATGCGAAGTCCGGCAAGGTCGGCCTCGTGGGCTACTGCATGAGCGGTGCCTTCGTCACGGCGGCGGCGGCGAAGCATCCTGACTGTATCGGCTGCTTCGCGTCCTACTACGGAACGCGCCTGATCACCGACAAGCCCGACTCGCCGCACCTGATGCTGGGCGACATCACCGCCGAGGGCTATTACGCCTTCGCCGAGCATGACACCTACGTGCCGCTGTCAGATGTAGCGAAGTTCGAGCGGCTGCTGGCGTCCGCGCCGTTCCCGTCCAGGGTCGAGACAGAGGCAGGGACGCATCACGGCTACGCCTTCTCCGACCGTGGCAACCTGAACGAGGCCGCGCGCGAGAAGCATTACGAGCGCATGCTGGCACTCTACCGCCGGCACCTGGGTTAAGCGCACAACCTCACCCTGAGGAGCGGCCACCGGCCGCGTCTCGAAGGGTGAGCCCCAGTCTTGTCGTTGCCCATCCTTCGAGACGGCGCTGGCGCGCCTCCTCAGGATGAGGGAGGGAGTTGAACATGCTGAGCGGTATCCACGGACACCAGGACATCGAGCGCGTCGTATACGGCAAGCCGGCGGGCGCGGCTTTGCTCGCCGAGGCGGAGCGGCTGGGGGCGAAGAAGGTGTTCATCACGACGTCGAAGTCGGTTGCGCAGAGCGCGCTGCTTGCCTCCGTGGTCGACGGTCTTGGTGCGCTGCATGCCGGCACCTATGCCGGCATCACCGCCCATTCGCCGCGGCCCTGCGTGGTCGAAGGTGCCGCGATGGCGCGCCAAGCCGGTGCCGACCTGATCGTGGCAGTGGGTGGCGGTTCGGTGATCGACGCGACCAAGACCATCCTGATCGCGCTGTGGCAGAACGTAAAGACGGTCGACGACCTGGATGCCTATCGTGCCGGCAAGCCCAAGGAAGGCGCCGCGCCGCCGTCGGAGGCCATCAGGCCGCCGGCCGATGCCATCCGCATGATCGCCGTACCCACCACGCTGTCGGCCGCCGAGTTCAATGCCTTCGCCGGCATCTCCGATCCGCGCAAGGGCATCAAGGAGAGCTTCGGCCACCGGCTGATCGTGCCGCGGGTCATCGTGCTGGATCCTGCCGCAACTCTCGCGACGCCGATGGACCTCATGCTGTCGACCGGGCTGAAGGCGGTTGACCACGCGGTTGAGCGCCTGTGTTCGCAGCAGGCTCATCCCTTCGTGCTGGGCACCGCAACCGAGGCCTTGAAGCTGCTGGCCCGCGCGTTGCCGGCGCACAAGGCGCAGCCCGACGACATGGCGACGCGGCTCGACCTCCAGTTCGGCATGTGGCTGTCGATCGGCGCTGGCACCTCGGGAGTCGGCGTCGGCGCAAGCCACGGTATCGGCCACGTGCTGGGCGCCGCCTGTCACGTGCCCCATGGCCATACGTCCTGCGTGATGCTGCCGTCGGTATTGCGCTGGAACCTGCCGGCCAACGAGGAGCGCCAGAAGAGAGTGGGCGAGGCGTTCGGCAAACCCGATGCGGCGGCCGGCGACCTGGTGGAGGGGCTGGTGAAATCGCTCGGCCTGCCGGGCCGTCTCTCGGAGGTCGGCGTCGGCCGGGACCGCTTCCGCGAGATTGCCGAGAAGTCGATGCACGACCGCGCGGTGCTCAACAATCCGCGCCCCATCAGGGGACCGGAGCAGGTCATGGAAATTCTGGAACTCGCAGCCTGAAGCGACATGACCCCATGAATTCTTCTCGTGAGCCTGCGGGGTGTTAAGCGTCTAAAGCCACACGACCTATAGGGGGCAAACGAACCAAGTCACGGGTGAAACCATGGTCGATATCCGAACCGTCGAATCTGCCGCTACGAGGCCGCCGTTGGCCCACTGGGTCGAGGCGCCCATCCAGTATCTGGCCGATCTCAGCATCAAGCCCGTGACCTACAACCCGCCGCACGGCACCGGCCTGCCGCGACGCGAGGGCAACTATCGCGACTTCACGATGCGTATCCACGATGCCCGCCCGATCGCACGCGATCTGTCGCTGGACCGCCAGGCCTTTATCCTGACACACCACGACACCGAGGTTCGCGACTTCTACGACGAGGAGGAAGTGCGCACGAAGTATCACGCCGAGGTCGAGGCCTTGATCAAGCGCGAGACCGGTGCATCGAAGGTCGTGGTGTTCGATCACACGGTGCGCACGGCCGATCGCGCCGTCGAGCGCGGCCTGCGGACGCCGGTGCGCAGCGTCCATTGCGACTACACGGAGAAGTCGGGGCCGCAGCGCGTGCGCGACCTGCTGCCGTCGGAGGAGGCGGCGCAGCGCCTCAAGAAGCGCTTTGCCGAGTATAATGTCTGGCGCAGCATCGCAGACGAGCCCGTCGAGATGACGCCGCTGGGCCTCGTCGATTCGGAGAGCCTTGCGCCGCGGGATCTCGCCATTTGCGATATCGTCTATGCGGATCGTACCGGCGAGATCTACCAGGGCGTCTACAACGCCGATCATCGCTGGTTCTATTTCCCGAAGATGACGCGCGACGAGGCGATCCTGATCAAGTGCTACGACTCGCTGAAGGACGGAAGGGCGCGGTTCTCGCTGCATTCCGCTTTCGACGATCCGACGTCGCCGGCCAACCCGCGGCCACGGCAGAGCATCGAGGCGCGGGCGTTCGCGTTTTTTGACTAGGCGCGTTCACACGCGCCGGCGGGCGGCAGCGCCTTCTGAGGCGCGAGAGCCCGCACGCTTCAAATTGCGCACCTCTAGCTCGCCGCAATCGCCTCCAAGTGCTCCACCAGCTCCTCGGGATTGCTAAAGAACGGCGAGTGGCCGCTTTCCAGCCTCAGCACCTTGCAGGGTGTTTCCTTCACCATCTTGCGCTGCAGGGCGATGCGGATGGCATTGTCGTGGATGCATTCGATGTACCAGCGCGGCACTGAGCCGAAGCGTTCCTCGGTCACGGTCACCGGCGTGGTCGAGATGGCCAGCGGCTGCGGTCGCAACCGCTCCATCGCCTTGTAGCGATCCTCGGGCGAGACGTCGGCGTAGAAGAGGCTCGGCAGCTTGTCGCGCGCGAAGGTGTAGGTCTTGCCGTCGGGGCTGACCTGACGCGAAAGGCGGAACAGCGCGTCGGGTTCGAGCGCGGTCATGTCCCGGCCGCTCTTGCCCGAGGTCGGCAGCAGGGCGCAAACATAGACCAGTGCCTTCAGCTTGCGACGCCGGGCCTCGGCGAGCTGGCTGATCGTAATGCCGCCCAGTGAATGGCCGACCAGAATGACCTGATCCTCCATCTTGTCGAGGAGACGGGCGAGCTTCTCCACGTTGTCGGCGAGCGTCACGTTGGCCGGCGGCGTCTGGTCGTTGCCCAGGCCCGGCAGGTCGGGCGCGCAGACCTTGTGCCCGGCCGCCTCGAGCAGCGGCACGACCTTTTCCCAGCACCAGCCGCCGGTGCAGGCGCCATGGACCAGCAGGAACGTCGCCACGCCTCAGGCCTTTCCGACGACGGTGCGGGCGCCGGGGGCGGGCACGAAGAAGTCGGGCATCAGCTTTGTGCCGGGAGAGACGGCGTACGTGTCGAAGTCGGTGACGCCCTCGGCCGCCAGCACCTCGTCGTCGATGAAGAAGTTGCCGGTGCACTCACGACCCGGGCGATTGAAGATCGCGTAGGCGGCGTCGGCCATGATCTCGGGCTTGCGGCACTGCTTCATGCCCTCGTCGCCGCCCAGGATGTTCTGGATGGCCGAGGTGGCGATCGCGGTGCGCGGCCACAGGCAGTTGAACGCCAGTCCCTTGTCCTTGAACTCGGCGGCCATCGACCAGGCGAAGACCGACATGCCGTACTTGGCGAGGGTATAGGCCGGGTGGTTGGCGAACCACTTCACGTCGAAATCGAGCGGCGGCGACAGGTTCAGGACGTGCGGGTTGGCGGCCTTCAGCAGGTGCGGGATGCACTTCTGCGAGACCATGAAGGTGCCGCGCGCGTTGATCTGGTGCATCAGGTCGTAGCGCTTCATCGGCGTGGACAGCGTGCCGGTCAGGCTGATGGCGCTGGCATTGTTCACCAGGATGTCGATGCCGCCGAACTTCGCGACGGTCTCG
The DNA here is from genome assembly GCA_021732965.1 of Reyranella sp. Taxonomy (GTDB): domain Bacteria; phylum Pseudomonadota; class Alphaproteobacteria; order Reyranellales; family Reyranellaceae; genus Reyranella. Next base: position 2,030 of record JAKFVZ010000371.1, on the reverse strand, counting down.
GCCACGGCCTTGTCGACGCTTTGCTCGTCGCGGATGTCGCAGGCGAGCGGCAGCGCCTTGCCGCCGGCCTTCTCGATCTCCTCCGCCGCGGTGAAGATCGTGCCCGGCAGGCGCGGATCGGGCTTCACCGTCTTCGCGGCGATGGCGATGTTGGCGCCGTCGCGCGCCGCACGCAGTGCGATGGCCAGTCCGATGCCGCGGCTCGCGCCGGTCACGAACAGGGTTTTGCTACCCAAGCTCATGGCGTCCCCAAGAAATCCTCGGGCTCTATAGCCGGGGCGAGGGAGGGGCGGCTAGTCTCGCGACACTCAGGGGAGGCATGCATGAATCCGTGCTTTGAAACGGCGACGCGGCTTGCACGCGCCATACGAAACGGCCGGATGAGTTCGGTCGAGGCGACTAAGACGCATCTAGATCGGATCGCACGCGAGAACGGTGCCCTCAACGCATTGGTCGTGGTCGACCGGGACGGCGCGATGAAGGCTGCACGAGCGGCCGACCGGGCGCTGGCGGCGCGGAAAACCGGTGCAAAGAAGCCTCTGGGGCCGCTGCACGGTGTTCCGATCACAATCAAGGAAGCGTTCGATGTAGCGGGTCTCAGGACGACGTCCAGCCATCCGCCGCTCGAGGCCAATGTTGCCCGCCAGGACGCGACCCTCGTGGCGCGGCTGCGTGCCGCCGGCGCGGTGATCCTCGGCAAGACCAATGTGCCCGAACTCTGCGCAGACTTTCAGACCGACAGCCCGATTTTCGGCACCACGAAGAATGCCTGGGACGAACGCCGGACGGCCGGTGGCTCGACCGGCGGTGGTGGCGTTGCCGTGGCGGCGCGCCTGTCGCCGCTGGAGCTGGGCAGCGATATCGGCGGCTCCGTGCGCAATCCGGCCCACTACAACGGCATCTTTTCGCTGAAGCCCACGGAATGGCGGGTGCCGGGACACGGCCATGTGCCGGACCTTCCGGGAGCGACGCGGAGCACCCGCTACATGGGCACCTTCGGGCCATTGGCGCGCTCCGTCGACGATCTGGACGCCGCGCTCCGCGTCATCGCCGGCCCGGACGGATACGAGGCCGAGGCGGCGCCCGTGCCGCTCGGACCGACCCCCAAACTGGCGGCAAAGGGACTGCGCATCGCGGTCCTGACCAACAATCCGCTGGTGCCGGTCTCGGCCGACACGGTGGCAGTGGTGGAAGCGACCGCGAAGCTGCTGTCGAAAGCCGGCGCCAGGGTGAAGCAGGCCGAGCCCGAGGGGCTGGACTGGCAACAGGGCTGGGACGACTGGGCGGACCTGTTCCAGTACATGATCATGAATGCCCAGCCGCTTTCCGAGCGTGAACGGCATTTCCGCAAGATCCATTCACCCGATCCGACGGCACGCTCGGTCGCGCGTGCGGCACGGCTGGGCATGGCGCAGTTCTTCGCCGTCCTCGACCGGCGGGATCAGGTTGCCCGCCAGTGCGAAGCCTTCCTCGACGACCATGACGCCTGGCTGATGCCGGTGATGCCGGATGCGGCCTTCGTCCGTCAGTCGCAGAAGCGGCCGCTCACGATCGACGGCGTCGACCATCCGTATTTCTTCGCCGGTACCGCCTACAACTTCCTGGCCAACCTGACCGGTCAGCCGTCGATCGTGCTGCCCTGCGGCTTCTCGAAGGAGGGAATGCCGATCGGCCTGCAGCTCACCGGCAAGCGCTGGGGCGAGGCGAAGCTGCTCGGTGTGGCGAAGGCGCTGGAGAAGCTGCTGCCGCCGTGTCCGGTGGCGCCATCGCTCGCTGCGTAAAAGTGCGTCAGTCGACCTTCACGCCGGCCTTGTCGATGATCGGCTTCCATTTGGCGAACTCGGCCTTCTGGTAGGCGCCGAAGACGTCGGCCTTCATCTGCTCCGGAGTCGGGATGTCCTGGCCGAGGTCCTCGAGCTTGCGGCGGATTTCCGGGTCCTGCAGAGCCTTCACGGCGGCGGCGTTGATCTTGTCGATGATCTCCTTCGGCGTTCCCTTGGGCGCCCACAGCCCGTGCCAGATCGCGACCT
>JAKFVZ010000653.1 GCA_021732965.1 Reyranella sp. | reverse complement strand
GCAGGCCCTTCCAGGTCGGCAGCGTCGCCGACGGCGGATCGACCGAGGCGCCGGGCATCGGAGCTGCCGCCACACGCGCCTCCTCGCGCGGCGCCGGGGGCGCGGAGACCTTGGGCTGCGGCGGCTTGCGCTCGACTTTCTTCTCCGGCGGCTTGGGCGGCGGGGGTGGCTTGAGGTCGAGCGGCTGCGGCGGCTCGGGATCCGGCAGCGTCACCTCCGCAAGCACCGGCGGCGGCATTTCCACCGGCGGCGGCTCCTCGGGCTCGGGGATCACCTCGCTTAGTTCCGGCCCCGGCGGCGCCTCGTTGGGCATGGCCTCCGGTGCCGCCGGCAGCGGCGCCAGTTCCATCATGATCGCCGCGGGCGGTGGAGAGTACGGCACCTCGCCGTTCACCCAGCCCAGCGCAAGACGGATCGCCCCCGCGTGCAGGGCCAGCACGAAGGCGAACGAGCCGATCCAGCGGAGCGCTTCCCTCATTGCTCCAGCCCGACCAGCGCCACCTTCAGGTAGCCGGCGGTTCGCAGCACGTTCATCGCCTGCATCAGTTCGCCGTAGGGCACGGTCTTGTCGGCCCGCAGGAAGATGCGTTCGTCCTTCTTGCCCGCCGTCGCCTCGTCGAGCGCCTTCGCCAGCGCCTCGCGGTTGACCGGCGTGTCCCTCAGCACGAACGACAGGTCGCCCTTCAGCGTGAGATAGAGCGGCGTGTCGGGCTTGGGCTGGCGTTCCACAGTCGACACGGGCAGGTCGACCGGCACGTCCACGGTGGCCAGCGGTGCCGCCACCATGAAGATGATCAGCAGCACCAGCATCACATCGATGAAGGGCGTGACGTTGATCTCGTGGTTCTCCGGCAGGTCGCCGTCGCCGTGATCGAGCTTCACCGACATCGCTATCTCCGCCCGAGGTCGCGCGAGACCAGGCGCAGCACCGCGGCCGAGGTGTCGCCGACCAGCGCGCGATAGGCCGTCACGCGGCGCGAGAAGTGGTTGTAGATCACAACGGCAGGAATGGCCGCAACGAGGCCGAGCGCCGTCGCCAGCAGAGCCTCGGCGATGCCCGGCGCCACCACCGCGAGGTTGGTCGTCTGCGAGCGCGAGATGCCGATGAAGGAGTTCATGATTCCCCAGACGGTGCCGAACAGGCCGACGAACGGCGCGGTGCTCCCGATGGTCGCCAGCAAACCCGTTCCCTTCAGCATCCGCCGGCCGGTGGCCGCTTCCAGCCGCTCGAGGCGCGAGGCCACGCGCTCCTTGAGACCTTCCCGGTCGTCGACCGTGTCGGCGCTCAGCCTCTGCTCGGCCAACGCGGCCGTCACGAGATCGCCGGAGGGCGCCTTGTCGAGCGAGGGTGCGCTGTCGAGGGCGGCCAGCAGACGCCGTTGCCGCCGCACCGCGGCCGCGAGCTCCAGGCTCTTGGCCACGAATACCGTCCAGGTGAGCACCGACGCGATCACCAGGCCGATCATCACGGCCTTCACCACCCAGTCGGCCGCCAGGAACATGCCCCACACCGAGAGGTCCTTCGGCAGCACGGCCTGCGTCGCCGGTGCAGGAGGCGTCGGGGATGGCTTCACGGTGTCCGACGGTGCAGCAGGGTCGACGGGCGCGACGGCGGGCGGTGGCGCGGCGGCTGGCTGGGAAGGCTCGGTCGTCGCCGGCACCTGCGCCCACGCCAGCGCCGGGAAAAAGAAAAGGACAACCAGCAAGCGACGAACCAGCATTACGCGATACCCTGAAGAGTGCGAACGACGGGGCGCAACCAGTTGGCGCGCCAAGTGAGAGTGCAGGTCACGGCAACGGCGCCGACGCTGAGCATGGTGGCCCAGAGCAGCGAGCCGAAGCCCGGACCGTCGCGCCACAAGGAGAGGGCGAGAGACGTTGCGAGGAGGGCGTAGCCCGCGATCCGCATCGGCCGTGCCAGCCGCTCGGGGCAGCAGCGCGCACCGCCGGCGCGCTCCCAGTGCCGATCCTGGCTCAGTGCCAGCAGCGCGAAGCCGCCATAGGAGGCAAGCGCCAGGGCGAGCAGCAGAACGCCCGTCACGTCAGGCTCCTGCCGTCAGACGCAAGAGGCCCCAAGCGCCGCCCCACGAGCCAAGACTGGCCAGTGCGAAAACCAGGCAGAGCCTGCCCAGACGCCGGTCGGCAAAAGCCCAGATCAGCAGGGCGAGATAGACGAGAAAGGCCAGCATCGAGGCCAGCACGACGGCCTCGCTGCGCGGCATCAGCCGGGCCGCGGCCAGCGCCACCGCCAACAGCGCGGAGAAGCCCGCCGCAACGGCGTAGCCGCCACCGATCGCCGCCGCCAGACGGACAAGGATCGACAGACCGGTCATGACGGACTCGCGCTTCAACTCGATCGCCCTCTCGTTCGAGCGGTCGGCCGCGATCCGCTCAGTGATAAGACGAACGAGCGGGCCGGATTTCTCCCCTCCCGGACGCAGGGCAGGCATTTTTTTGACGCCCTTCGCGCCCACTACCTGCATAATCAACCGTCAGGAGCGCGCAGGTCAGCGCGATGAGGCCGGGGGCCCTTCCGCGAAGCCGATCAGCGAATCGTTGTTCCGGTGGCGGATGGCGACAAGATACTGTGGGAAGGGCCGCGGCGCGTAGGTAACCCCGCTCACCTGCGGCCACGGCAGAATGGTACCCCCGGTCGGGCTCGAACCAACACTCCGTGAGGAACCTGATTTTGAGAGGCGATGCACGGACTATCCTATCTCTAGCCGGCAGTACGCCACAGTACGATAAGCGCCTGATCCATCTGGCATTTCCACGTCGTATCGTGACCCAATCCTAGCCGGTCGTACGCCACGGTTGGATTTCTGGCTGCACCTATTCTGCACCTGGGATTCGGCCCCGTCGGAGGATAGGCATGCCAAGACTCAAACTCACCAAGACCGTCGTGGACAACGCTCAGCCAGAGAAGGCCCCCTACGAGCTCCGCGACGCAGCGATACCCGGCTTCTTGGTCAAGGTCACGCCGACCGGCCGCAAGGTCTTCATGGTGGCCTATGTCGCCAACAATGGTCAGCGTCGCAAACCAGCCATCGGCCGCTTCGGCGAGATCACAGTCGAGCAAGCCCGGGTCATCGCCCAGGATTGGTTGGCCGACGTCCGCAAGGGCAAGGATCCGAGTGCAGAGAAGAGCGCAGCGCGCCGGGCGCCCACCGTAAAGGAACTCTTCGAGCGCTTCATCGCCGACTACTCCGAGCCGCGCAATAAGCCCTCTACGGTCGACGCCAACCGCGGTTACGGCAAGCTCTACATCATCCCCAATCTCGGCCAACTCAAGGTCGCCGACGTCACGCGCGCGGATGTCTCAAGCCTGATGAAGAAGATGTCGACGTTTCCGACGAACGCCAATCGGGTGCTCTCGGCGGTGCGCAAGATGTTCAACATGGCGGAGGTCTGGGGCATGCGCCCGGACGGATCGAACCCATGCCGCCATGTTCCAAAGTTTCCCGAACGAGGAAAGACCCGGTTGATCACCGATGCGGAGTTGAAGCGGTTGTACGCCTATTTGAACAAAGCGGAGGCCAAGGGCCTAGAACACCCGTTCATCCTCCTCGCCGTCCGGCTACAGTTCGAGTTCGCGGCTCGGATGTCGGAGATCCTCAAGCTCGAATGGGCCTGGATCGATGTCGACAACCGCCGTGTCGAATGGCCCGACAGCAAGACCGGCGGCATGTCGAAGCCGACGAGCGCCGAAGCGGTTCGCCTGCTCGAGGCGGCGCCGCGGCTGGAAAAGTCACCCTACGTCTGCCCATCTATCTTCAATCCCAACCGGCCGATGTCGAAGCACACCTACTACAAGGGCTGGCGGCGCATCCTCCGGCGCGCCGGACTGCCGCACATCGGCACGCACGGCATCCGACATCGCTCAGCGACCGATATCGCAAACTCGGGAATCCCCGTGAAGGTCGGTATGGTGCTCACCGCGCACAAGACGGTCACGATGTTCATGCGCTACGTCCACACCGAGGACGATCCGGTGAGGGCTGCGGCCGAGACGGTGGCGTCGCGACGTCAGGGTCTGATTGGCGACGCGGTGGCGGCCGCTGCCACGAAGTCAGTTCCCGCGCCGATTATCGCGCCCGAGACGGTGCCGGAATTGACACCAGAAGCAGACACGCCGCGCGGCTTTGACGACGGCAACTACAGATCTCGGACCAAGCTCGGAAATTATCGGCCGTTTCGTCACCGTCGCGGCCCGAACCGGGCTGTTCCCCCTGGTACTAAGCGGACCGCAGACGAGCCGAAATAGGCGGCCGATGCCCGATAGGTCTAGACCAAGTGGGGAGAGGTGCCTTTACCTGCTGCTGAGCGCGGCGCCCCAAAACGTATGGACGCTGCCCTCCGAAGGCAGAGGTCGTGAGTTCGAATCTCGCCGGGTCCTCTATTTATCAATGACTTAGCAGCGCACCTCCAGATGGCTGTCCCGCGACGGAAGCACCACGGAAGCAAGTGGCGACCCGATGTCGAAATGTCGCGCCGATTCGTCGTGAGGTTGTTCGACCATTGATCTGGACGTGGCGAGTCCGACCACCACGGTCAGGTGGTCGCCTGTTGCGCACCGGCAGGTGGCCGCCAAGAGGGCAACATCAGAGTGCGAGACAAGACCCGCGGTGCGGCCCGAGCAAATTTCGGAGCGGCGGACTCGAACGTGCCCCAAGTTTTTGGGCGAATGTCGTAGGTTCAAATCAGGGACCCGCAACAGCCTCAAATCGCGCGGCTTTTCGGCACGTCTATTCTTGTTAGCACAGGTAAGTTTGGCGTCTGAAAGCGGACTATTTCGTGCCGTGGTGTAGTCAGCACCCTGCCATTTCGCAAACGTGGCTACCGCCGACATTTCGTAACCTTACCGTCGATGCGACCGCCCAGGCTGTTCGGACGAACGCTCAAACGCTGCTGCACTGAGGCTGAGCCGACCCTAGCCGCAAACGCAGAAGAGGGTATCCACCCCCTCATGCGTTGCGACGTCACTCACCACATAGCTAGAACTTCGCCTGGCCCGACTTGCCGGCAGCGTTCTTGAGGACCAGCGTCACCGCCGCCCCCGCCGCCACCGGATTCTTCGCCTCGCCCTTCAGGGCATTGTCGCCGGACGGCGCCAGTTGCACGGTCTCGCGATTGGCGCCCGAGACAATCAGCACCGAGCCGCTGAACCCCTTCGCCGAGGCAGGCTTGTTGCTTTCGTCCAGGAAATTGATGGTCACGACGTTGCCGGCCAGCACCAGCTCGGCGTGGACGCCGGCGACATCCTGCATCGGCCCACCGTTGGGCCCCTTCATGCTGCCGTGGCTATGTTGAGCCATAGCAGTACCAGCCCACAGCAGCAACATCGTGGCGATCAGGAAGTTCTTCATGTGCTCTCTCCTTGTTGAACTTGTTGTCGGCTTGGTCTGTCACGGTTAAATAGCGCGTAGAGCGCCGGGAGGACCACGAGCGTCAGGATCGTGGACGAGATGATGCCGCCGATGACGACGGTGGCGAGCGGCCGCTGCACTTCGGCGCCGGCGCCTGTCGCGATCGCCATCGGCACGAAGCCGAGCGAGGCGACCAATGCCGTCATGAGAACGGGCCGCAGCCGCTTCATGGCGCCCTCTCGGACGGCGTTGGCGACGGGCAGGCCATCGGCCCGCAGCTTCTGGATGAACGAGATGATGACGAGGCCATTCAGAACCGCCACGCCCGACAGGGCAATGAAGCCGACTCCGGCACTGATCGAGAGCGGGATGTCGCGCAATACCAGCGCCGCGACGCCGCCGGTCAGCGCGAGCGGTACGCCGCTGAACACCAGCATCGCATCGCCGACCGAGCCCAGGCTCATGCAAAGCAGCACGAAGATCAGCAGCAGGGCGACCGGCACGACGATGGCAAGCCGCGCCGAGGCTGCGACGAGCTGCTCGAACTGCCCGCCCCAGCCGATCCAGTAGCCAGCGGGCAGCTTCACCTTCTCGGCCACCTCGCGCTGAACCTCGCTCACGAACGAGCCGAGATCGCGGTCGCGGACGTTGGCGGTCACGACGACACGCCGCTTGCCGTTCTCCCGGCTGATCTGGTTGGGACCGGGCGCCACCTCGATACTCGCAACGGCAGATAGCGGCACATAGGGCGAAGCGGCACCGATGCCCGTTTGCACAATGGCACCACGGCCGTTCTCCCTGGCGCCCGGTACGTGCGGTGGCACAGGTATCGGCAGCGACGACAGCGCGTCGATGTCGACCCGGAGATGCTCGGGCAGGCGCATCACGATGTCGAAGCGCCGGTCGCCTTCAAAGACCATGCCGGCTTCCTTGCCACCGACCGCGATCTCGACGACCTCCTGCAGTTCGGCCAGGCTGATGCCGTAGCGGGCGAGTGCCGCGCGATTGGGCTTGACCGTCAGCATGGGAAGCCCGCTGACCTGCTCGGTCCGCACGTCGGCGGCACCGGGAACGCCCTGCACCACCGACTGTACCTTGTTGGCGATCGACAGCAGCGTGTCGAGGTCGTCGCCGAAGATCTTGACACCGAGGTCGCTGCGCACCCCCGAGATCAGTTCATTAAAGCGCATCTGGATGGGCTGCGTGAACTCGTAGTTGTTGCCGGGTATCTCGGCGACGCGCTTCTCCATGGCGGCGACGAGATCGGCCTTGGGACGGTCGGGATCGGGCCATTCGGAACGGGGCTTCAGCATGATGAAGTTGTCCGCGACATTGGGCGGCATGGGATCGGTCGCGACCTCGGCGGTACCGATCTTTGCCGCGACCTCCTTGACCTCCGGAAACTCGAGCAGGGCCTTCTCCAGGGCCTCCTGCATCTGCACCGACTGCGTCAGGCTGGTGCCGGGAATGCGCAACGCGTGCATGGCGACATCGCCCTCGTCGAGAGAGGGGATGAACTCGCCGCCCATGCGCGACGCCGCCACACCGCTTACGGCGACCAGCAGGATCGCAAGGCCGACAATGACATGACGCAGACGAATCGCCTGTTCGAGCACCGGCGCATAAAGGCGCGAAGCACCGCGCATGAAGAAGTTCTCCTTCTCGGCCACGCGACCGGTAACGAGCAATGCCACGGCGGCCGGCACAAACGTCATCGAAAGAATGGCCGCCCCCGTCAGGGCCAGCAGCACCGTGAGCGCCATGGGCGTGAACATCTTGCCCTCGACACCGGTCAGGGTAAGGATGGGCAGGTACACGACGCCGATGATCAACGTACCGAACAGGCTGGGCTTGATGACCTCCTGGGCTCCCGCGAGGATCGTTCCGAACCGTTCGCTACGCGTCAGAATCCGGCCGCGGCGATGCTGCTCCTCAGCGAGCAGGCGCAGGCAGTTCTCGACCACGATCACGGCGCCATCGATGATGATGCCGAAGTCGATTGCACCGAGACTCATCAGATTGGCGCTGATCTGGTTCTCGACCATGCCGGTGATGGTGAACAGCATCGCCAGCGGAATGACGCAGGCCGTGACGAAAGCCGCCCGGAAGTTGCCCAGGACCAGGAACAGCACCACCACGACCAGCAACGCGCCTTCCAGCAGGTTCTTCTCGACCGTCCAGATGGTCGCCTCGACCAGCTTCGTTCGGTCGTAGATCGCGCGGGCCACGACGCCGTCCGGCAGAGAGCGCGCGACTTCATCGAGCTTTGCCGCCACGCGCTGTGCTGCCGTCCGGCTGTTCTCACCGATCAGCAGCATGGTCGTCCCGATCACGGCTTCCTTGCCGTCGAGGGTCGCCGCACCCGTCCGCAGATCCGTTCCTTCCTTGACCTCGGCCACATCGCCGACGCGGATCGGCACGCCGCCGCGCGAGCCGACGACGATGTCGCGGATTTCTGCAAGCGTGCTCACCTGCCCGGGCGTGCGCACGAGATACTGCTCGCCGTTGCGCTCGATGTAGCCCGCGCCGACATTGGCATTGTGCGAAACGAGCGCCGCCATGACGTCGCGGAAGGTGAGTCTGTAGGACATCAACTTCGCCGGCTCGGGCAGCACGTGGAACTGCTTCTCGTAGCCGCCGATCGTGTTGACCTCGACGATGCCGGGAACGGTGCGCAACTGCGGCTTGATGATCCAGTCCTGGATCGTGCGCAGGTCCGTCGCCGAATACGGCGTGCCGTCGGGCTTCCGCGCCTCGGGCTTCGCCTCGACGGCGTACATGTAGATCTCGCCGAGGCCGGTAGAGACCGGCCCCATCGACGTCTCGGTGCCGGGCGGCAGCTTGTCCTTGGCCTGCTGGATGCGTTCGTTGACGAGCTGACGCGCAAAATAGATATCGGTGCCGTCCTTGAAGACCACCGTCACCTGGCTGAGGCCGTAGCGCGACAGCGAGCGGGTGTATTCGAGTTTGGGCAGACCGCCCATCGCCGTTTCCAGCGGGAAGGTGATGCGCTGTTCGACCTCGAGCGGGGAGTAACCCGGGGCCACGGAGTTGACTTGCACCTGGACATTGGTGATGTCCGGGACCGCGTCGATCGGCAGGCGTGTGAAGTTCCAGGCGCCAAGAAGCCCCATCGCGATGGTGGCCACGATCACCAGCCAGCGATTGTGAATCGAGAAGTGGAGGATCCGATCGATCATGGCCGCGACTCAGTGCTCATGGGCCGCGCTGCCCTTGCCGATCTCGGCCTTGACGACGAAGCTGTTCTTCGCGGCGTAGACGTCGCCGGCCAGCAGGCCGAACGTCACCTCGACCCAGTCGGCATCGCGCCCGCCCAGTTCGACTTCCCGCGCCGCGAAGGCATCGCCATCCCGCACGAAGACGACCGTCTTGCCCTCCAGTGTCTGGAGTGCGCTGGTCCTGACTGCGACATCGACCGGCTTTGCGGACAGCACGACCCTTCCATCGACGAAGAGGCCAGGTCGCAGGCGTCCGTCGTTGGCCACGACCGCACGTGCGATCGAGGATTGAGTGTCGCTCGCTCCGATCGGAGAGACGTAGTCGATCTTCGCCTCGATCAGCGGGCCGCCATCCTCGACATCGATCGACACGGCATCGCCGACGCGCACCCGCGCGAAGTCGCGGCGATAAACGGCAAAGTCGATCCACATCGTCGACAGGTCGGCGATCGTGAAAAGCGGCCTCGCCTCCGCAGCGAACTCGCCCAAGGTACCGTCACGGTCTATGACGATGCCGTCGATCGGCGCCTTTAGCTCGTAGGTCGTAAGGCTCTGGTTGCTCTCGATCGTGGCCAGGACCTCGTCCTTTTTCACCTTGTCGCCCAGCCTTTTGCGCATGCTGCGGATGACGCCGGGGAAGCGCGGCGTTACCTTCACCATTGCCTCTTGGTTGGGTTGGATCATGCCATTCAATCGCAGGATATCGCGGAGTTCGCGCGGGCCCGCCGTCAGCATTTCGATGCCGGCGGCGGCGATCTGCGCGTCCGTCAGCTTCACGCCCTCGTCGTGATCGTCATGGCCTTTTTCGGCGCTGTGGCCCTTGCCTGCCGCGGACTTCGATCCATTCGCGAACTTCGGATCGAATACGTAGTAGGCCGAGGCCGCGAGCGCGCCGGCACAGACGACGGCTATCGCCAGATAACCGAGAAGCTTGAACATGGTCTTCATCATCGCGCCCTCGCGAGATTGACGGGGCTGGCGGTGAGTCCCTCGATCGTGGCCACCGCCGTGTGGAAGCTCGCCAGCGCCTCATGTTCCATGAGTTCCGCCTCGGCGACGGTGCGATAGGCATCGAGAATTTCGAGCACCGTGAAGCGGCCCTGACCGTAGCCCGCCTCGATGGTTGACAGCGTCTGTCGCGCTGAAGGCAGAATGGTTTTGCGCAACAGGTCCAGCTGCTGGAGCTGACTGTTGGCCGTGTCGTGCGCCTTTGCGACCACCGCCACGAGGTTGAGGCGGTTCATGGCGCGCTCGGCATTGACCTTCTGGACGTTCTCCTGCGCTTCACGGATACCGCCGCGATTGCGATCCATTACCGGAAACGGCATCGATACGCCGAGCCGGATGGCACTCTCGCCATTCTCTGTGTAGTAGCGCCAACCGAGGCTGGCCGTGACGTCCGGGATTGGCTTCAGACGGGCGACAAGCAAATCGCCATCACGCTGAGCGCGTATGGCGGTCCAGCGCATGAGCTGCGGATTGTCGTCGATCGCCTTGATGAGATTATCCAGAGGCGCCGGACGGACGACGCGGCCAAAATCACCCGAGACTGACGAGAAGTCGGGGGTGTCATGCCCCATCAGGGCGGCCAGCTCGCGCCGGGCGACAGCCAAGGCCAGTCGGGCGCGCTGACCCTCGAGCCTTGCCATCCCGACGGCGGCTTGCGTACGCGAAACCTCGGAGGGTGAAGAGGCGCCGGCTTCGACACGACGCTGCATCAGAGGGACCAGTTTTTCGAGCGCCACAGCCTGGCGGTCGAGAAGCCAGATTCGCCGCTGTAGGGAGACGGCCTCGACAAAGGCAATGGTGGTCTCAGACAGAAGTTCGAGGCGCGACGCCTCTTTCTCCCAGCGCGTGGACTCGTAATCGCCCAACGCTGCCGATACCCGAGCATCGCGCTTGCCGCCCAGTTCAATGAGCTGGCTCAGCATCAGTGTCGTCTCGGCACCGCCGACATTGTTGCTGGGCCCAGGCGCAAAATTGTCGACCTCCAAGCCGATTGTTGGATTGGGCAACTTGTTCGCCTGCTGCCGCCGGCCATCGGCCATGCCGATGTTTCGCTCGGCAGCCTCGAGACGAGGGCTGGCGTTGGCCGCCTGCTGCAACGCGCGGGACAGCGTTAGCGGACTATTCTTCTGCGCCTGCGGAGGCGGAGCCTGTGAAGACGCCGGCGCTACATGCGCGACGGTTAACGTCGCGCAAAGCGCCCCTAAAGTACGGAATCTCATGCCTTGACCTTGATTCACAGTCATCAACGCACCGTGACCAGCCAAGGCCGGAACGGCGGGCGAAACGCGACAAGTTCAGGCTCTAGGAGGCGGCGCGGTAGATGGTTGCTCGAAACCGACGAGGGCAGGCGAACGCCGTGCTGCTACCTCCGACTTCAGGAGGTTGACTCCAAAGACTTGAGGTGGGGCGACGAAGGCGACGATCGAGCAGGTATGGCAGCGCTCGGCAGTAGTCGCCGTATCCGCCGAGCCCTGACCTTGAGCCTCGGTCTGAGCTGCTACAACAACCGGATAATTCGCGGATACAGATTCTACATCCACGGCCACGTGTACAATGCTCGCCCAGGCGACAGACAGCATGCAACCGAACCTCACGAGGCTTCTCATGCTCGTGAGCAGGGTGAAAAACACGCTATTTGAACGGTAACACTGCACAGCAAAAACAATGCTCCCTCAGTCGCCCGTTACACAATCACCTTGCTTGGACGAATTGTCTCAGCCTTGAGTCGGTATGTGCGTCACCGACGGAGAGGACATGGTCGAGCCATCACGCGTCGCATACGGTCGATTGTTCGAGAGCAGGGATTTCCCAATGCTATGCCACGCGTCCAAATCCGCTGAGCGATGCCCAATTGCTTGACCTCTCCTACCGTTCGACCACAGTCGACGCTACGAGCCGCCGCAAGCACTAACGAGGCTACGAAATACCAGTCCCAGAAATGGCCTCCGATGCATCACTGACAGCGCAATCCCCGAGTCGATGGACTGCGAGATGACGCACTCCCCAACATGGGAGCAGTCGGCGGCAATGTTCGATTGATGCGGTAGCGGTAGCGTGATGACGGGCCTGTGATCAAGCTGCCCTTGGCACGTTGCTGTCAGTGGCGCATCATTGCGGCATGGAGCGTCTTCGCGCCCTCGCTGCCCTTCTTGGCTGCCTTGCTGTGCTGGCCGGTAGCGTGATGACCGTTGCTGCCGCATCGGCGCGCGTTGCCGCCGACATGCCCTGCACACAGTGCGACGATTGCGACAGCATGCCCTGCCATGCCCCGACCGCTGGCTGCTTGAACGTATGCATAGGGGCTGCACCGTCCCTCGGAGTAGCAGCATTCCTGACCTCGTCACGTGCGGGCAAAGAGTGTTTCGGCGCCGCCCTCCCGGCCCTGTTGACAGGCCTGTCACCACCCCCTGATCCCTTTCCGCCGCGCCTGATCTTCTGACCGTCGCTTGAACGTCGCGTGCTGCCGCAGGTGCCGCGTCGTCGCGTGCACTACGGCTGTCGGAAGGGATCCTTTTCATGTCGAACATCGAAGGCCGAAAGGCCGGTCGCGGATTCGCGATTGCATTTGTCGCGGCCCTGGCCGGTGCCGCCGCTGGGGCCGGCACCGTGCTGTGGCTGAACGGTGCGCAGCCATCTAGCGCGAGCATGGCCTTATCCGAGGCGCCTGCGCCGAGCGGACCTTGCGGCGGCAAGGTCAAGTATTACCGAAATCCAATGGGCGCGCCCGACACCTCGCCGGTGCCGAAGAAGGACTCGATGCAGATGGACTACATTCCCGTCTGCGAGGAGGAGGGCTCGTCGGAAGACAGCAACGTCGTCAAGGTGAGCCTCGACCGCGTACAACGGCTGGGCGTGCGCAGCGAGGCGGTTGAGGAGCGCACGCTCGCCCGCACCGTGCGCGCCTTCGCTACCGTGCAGTACGATGAGCGTCGCCAGACGGTAATCGCGCCCCGATTCGGCGGCTGGATCGAGAAGCTCCATGTCAGCGCTACTGGCGATGCCGTGACCCCGGGACAGAAGCTCTTCGAGGTCTACAGCCCCGAACTGAACGTCCTGCAACAGGAGTTCCTGCTGTCGCGAGGCACGCAAGGCAGTGCCGACAACCGCCTGCGCAACCTCGACTATCCCGAAAGCGATCTGGAAAAGCTGCGCCGCGGCGAGCGCCCACCACGCACAATTGCGGTGCCCGCGCCGGCAGCCGGGACGGTGATTGAGAAGATGGCGGTCGAGGGCATGCGCTACCAGCCCGGCGAGACCCTGTTCCGTATCGTCGACACGTCGGTGATGTGGGTGCTGGCCGAGGTCTACGAGCAGGATCTCGCTTTCGTCAAGGTCGGCGACATGGCCATGGTGACCGTGAACGCCTGGCCCAACCGGCCCTTTGCCGGCCGCGTCACGTTTATCTATCCCGGCGTCGGGAAGGACAGCCGCACGGCGCGCCTGCGCATCGAGGTCGCCAATCGAGACGGGCTCCTGCGTGCCGACATGGCGGCCACCGCGGAAATCGAGGCGCCGATTCCCGGCCGGTGGGTGGCCGTCCCCGACACGGCAGTGATCGACAGCGGCAAACGGCAGATCGTTCTGGTCGAACGCGGCGAAGGCCGCTACGAGCCGCGGCCGGTAAAGCTCGGCGCCCGTGTGCCGAACTATGCCCAGGTGCTCGATGGCCTTGCCCCCGGCGAGCGCGTCGTCACGTCGGCCACCTTTCTGATTGACGCCGAAAGCAACCTTCGGGCCGCCCTCGCCGCCTTTACCGGAGACAGCAGATGATTGCCGGCCTGATTCGCTGGTCGGCCCGCAACCTGCTCCTGATCGTCGTCGCCGCCCTGGCCCTTGCAGGCGGCGGGCTCTATGCGGTCGGACGCATCTCGCTCGACGCCATCCCCGATCTCTCCGACACCCAGGTCATTGTCTACACCGAGATGCCAGGTCAGGCGCCGCAGGTCATCGAGGACCAGATCACCTATCCATTGACCACGGCCATGCTGGCGGTCCCGCGCAGCCGGGCCGTCCGCGGCTTCTCCTTCTTCGGTGTGTCCTTCATCTACGTGATCTTCGAAGACGGGACCGACATCTACTGGGCGCGCAGCCGGGTGCTGGAGTATCTCAACTCGGGGGCCCAGAAGCTGCCGGCCGACGTCAGGCCGACACTGGGTCCCGATGCGACCGGCGTAGGCTGGGTCTACCAATACGTCGTGGTCGGCGCCAATCGCTCTCTGGCCGAACTGCGCTCGCTGCAGGACTGGTATATATCCGCTTCGGCATCGCCAAGGCCGAAGGCGTGGCCGAGGTGGCGAGTGTTGGTGGTTTCGTGCGGCAATACAATGTCGTGGTCGACCCCATCAAGCTGCGCGGCTTCGACGTGCCGCTG
>JAKFVZ010000138.1 GCA_021732965.1 Reyranella sp. | reverse complement strand
GGCGGGCACGCTCGAAACCTAGGCCCGGAACCCAACAAACAACCGCCCCGGACGCTGCGCGCCCGCCAATCCGCAGCGCTTTCGCGCCGACACAAGCGGCAAATGCTTCGCTCCAATAGCAGGAG
This sequence comes from Reyranella sp., assembly GCA_021732965.1. Lineage (GTDB taxonomy): Bacteria > Pseudomonadota > Alphaproteobacteria > Reyranellales > Reyranellaceae > Reyranella. The sequence goes on along the minus strand of JAKFVZ010000138.1, from coordinate 13,927 downwards.
TAGCGGAAAAACAGACAGACCTCCGATGATCACAATCGCACTGCTATCTTGCGTCAGATCCAAACGAGATTACCTCGGATCGTCCCCCGAGCCCGGTACCTGCGGTTGCGCTCCGAGAAGCAACACGGGCAATATTTGGACGATGTGCATTTAGCTGCCTGTTGAACAATGGCCATCAGATCAATTGTGACTTGGAATATCCAGCACGGCGGCGGCTCCAATGCGCGGTTAGCCGGAATCATCGCGCAACTTAGAAGTTTCGACGCTGACGTTCTTGTCCTCACAGAATTTAGGAATGGCCGGGCTGGCAGAGCTATCAAAGCCGCTCTGACCGAGCTTGGGTTCAAGGTCAGTCACCCACTCGTACCTGAACGTTCGAATTCTGTGCTTATTGCCAGCCGGGAACCACTCCAAAAGAGCTATCCTCTAGATGAGAGCCTACCCGATCAGCGCCACCTCTGGGTCGTCGAAATTGGCAGGTTCAAGCTGTGCGGCGTCTACATGCCCTTGGGTGCGGCGAAGGCGCCTTACTGGCTTTCCTTGAGGCGTGCCGCGACAGACCAGAATGGGCCGGACTTGTTCATCGGCGACTTCAACACCGGAAATAACGAACTCGATCTCACCGACGGCGCCACGCCGTTCATTGTCTCCCATCATTTCGATCAATTTGGACGCGGACGACTGCAGGATATCTGGCGCGGACGTAATCCGAGTGGGAGAGAATACTCTTGGTACAGCACCCAAGCTAAGAACGGATTCCGTCTTGATCATGTGTTCGCCACTGAGAAGATGAATGCGACAGTCGCCTTCTGCGAATACATCCATGACACCCGAATACGACGGCATTCGGATCACTCGGCACTGCGCATCGTGTTTTCACAGCATGAGATCAGATCAGTAGGACAGACATGAAAGCGAAATCCATGGGGGCGCTGGAGGAACTAGGGCGCGTACGTCTTTCACGCTCGTTCTTCATGCGCGACTTCCTGTACAGCGAGATCGCGAATTTCTATGGGATTCCGAATATCCCAGAGGACCCAACCCTTGCCATCGAGGTCGGAACTAGACTCTGCGAGGAACTTCTCGAACCGTTGAACGCGACCTTCGGCCGAATCGCGATACGCTCTGCCTATCGATCTGCAACGGTGAACGCCCTAGGCAACGAGAAGGGCCACAACTGCGCCTCGAACGCGAAGAACTATGCCGGACACATCTGGGATCATCTCGACGGCGAGGGCGGCCGAGGCGCGACCGCCTGTGTTGTGGTGCCATGGTTTGCGGATCGCTACGCCCAGACCAAGGACTGGCGACCGCTCGCCTATTGGATTCACGACCACCTTTCCTACAGCAAGCTCCAATTCTTTCCGAAGCTCGCCGCATTCAACATCAATTGGCACGACCGCCCGAAGCGCACCGTCTACGGCTTTGCCGATCCGAAGGGCTATTTGCTCCGCGGCGAGGCCCCCGATGACCGATTCAAAGATCAGTACGTAGACTTTCCTGCGCTACGGCTCTCTTAGCTCCCCGCGGTCGGCTTCTCCACGCAACACTTTGAAGAACGGCGCTTCGCACCTATGCTCGCACGATGAGAGTGAAGCAGCCAGAAGGGAAGCGCGGGAGCCTCAAGTGGATTCAGCGCGCGGTGAACGAGCAATGGACTTCGTTAAATCAGCCCATCACCGAACGCATTGCCGGCAATGCTACCATAAAGTGGCTTTCCCCGATCGAGACAGATGACTACGCCGAGTATTGTGACGCGGCCTTCCTTAGACGGATCGGTCAAGCATCCCTCGTAGATGCCTTGGCCGACTACTGGCCTACCCGAGGGCCGCAATGGGATGCTCTTGGAGAGACAACTCTGGGAGATGTTCTGCTGGTCGAAGCAAAAGCCCACATCGCTGAGATGTGCTCGCCCGGTACCACAGCCAGCCCGGCTTCCCGCTTACTGATCGACAAGACGCTGACCGGATTGGCGCAGCATTTAGGTGCTCGTCGAAAGCATGCACCATGGTCAGATTACTTCTATCAGCTTTCAAACAGGCTGGCGCATCTTCACTTCTTGAGAACCCATGGCGTATCGGCGTGGTTGGTCCTCGTGAACTTCTTAAACGACGGGGAGATGGGTGGACCGAGGACGAGCGAAGTATGGGAAGCAGCGTACGAAGTTGCGTTCCATGTAATGGGCCTGCCCCGAAAGCATCCGCTCTCGCCTTTCATCATTCACATCTACCCGAGCGTGCCCATTGACGGGGCCTAGGCTTGTGCGTCCAAGGAAGCAGAAACGTTGGCTTTAACCCCTATCTCAATAGGAAGATGCAGTACCCATCGACAAGCAACCCGCAATGACGCGCTTGCGGAAACGATGAGACACGAAGATGCAATACGCGACGATTAACAGGGAAAGGCGGGAGGCTGAGCGCGGCCTCATAGGCACATGCCCAATTTGTGAAATCTCGGTGAGACCGAGGTGCGGCAGAATCAGAGTGGCACATTGGTACCACCCACCGGGACACTTCGATCATCGCTGGGAGCCAGAGACCGAGTGGCACCGCAAATGGAAAAACTCGTTTCCGAAGGAGTGGCAGGAAGTCTGCCACCGCGCCGGGAGCGGAGAGCGGCATCTCGCGGACGTGAAGGCCCCGAATGGGCAGGTACTGGAGTTCCAGCATTCACCGATCTCGGAGGAAGAGCGATCCTCGCGTGAAATGATCCACGGGAACATGTTTTGGGTTGTAGACGGACTGAGGCTGAAGAATGACAGGCAGAGATTCTACGACGCGTTGCGCTTCAGGAAGGTAGTGCACGAAAGTCCGTTGACCTTCATTGTTCCGACGACAAGCAGCATGCTGCTGCGCAAGTGGGAGAACAGTCAAAAGATCGTCTTCTTTGACTTCGGAGAGTTGGATGAGCCTTCCGATCCGGTCCGCTTCAAGGCTTCAGTTTTATGGGGCTCGTTCCCGGTACCCCAGAAGGGCGGGGCCATACTGCGACCGATCCTTCGAGCCAAGTTCCTCGACAGCATGACAAAGAACTCGCCGCTCGTTGGCGTCGAGGGCGACGTAAAGCCCGTGCAGGCTCTAGTGCCGGCCTGGATGAGACCCAGCAGGCATCACCAACGATTGTGAGCTAGTGCATCACGCCATTGGCGACTGGCCGGTTGGAAATGGCCTCGCGCCATGCGTGCCTAGTTGCACTCTATCTCGATATCAGACACCGCTTCATCGAAGTCGTCGCGCTCGGAACAGCGCCAGGAACAGAAACTGCCCTCGCCAAGCTTGCCGACGACTTATCAATCTCTCAGCGTTCGGACTGGATCGGCCGCCGCCGAGACATAGGGCGGACCGCACCACGGGCCAGTCGGCCGTCGCCGTGCGTAGTCACATGTTGCATCTTGATCCAAATTGCCCGCCCGCCATTCCGTAGCGTTTTCGTAGCGGCACAAGTGGAAATTGTTTCGTGATCTCAGTGCTTTCAAGGGCTTATGAGAAAATGGCGTCCCCGAGAGGATTCGAACCTCCGACCTCCGGTTTAGGAAACCGCTGCTCTATCCGGCTGAGCTACGGGGACGTGGGGGTCTTCTAGCCCAATCCCAGGTCCTTGGGGAACCCTGTCTGGCCGTCAGGCCATCGCCGCGAGCCGGGCGGCGTGGCGGTTGTGCTCAGCCACCGTGCGGTCGAGGTCGATGGTCACGATCTGGCCGTCGCGCACGACCGGTCGGCCGGCGACGACCGTGTGGCGGGCCGATTGCGGGGCGCAGAACAGCGTGGCGGCGACAGGGTCGGCCAGCGCGCCGGCATAGCCCAGGCTGTTGAGGTCGAGGGCGAAGAAATCGCACTGCTTGCCAACCGCCAGCGCGCCGATGTCGTCGCGGCCGAGCAGCGACGCGCTGCCCAGCGTCGCCAGTTCGAGCGCCTGGCGGGCGGTCATCCATTCGGCGTCGCGGCTCGGATCCGACGTCGAGAGGATGGTGTCCGGCCCCTCGGGCGGGCGCAGGCCGATCTGCAGGCGGGCCAGCAGCATCGCCTGCCGCACCTCGCCCAGCATGTGGTTGCCGTCGTTGCTGGCCGAGCCATCGACCCCGATGCCGACCTTCACGCCGGCGCGGCGATACTTCATCACCGGCGCGATGCCCGAAGCGAGCCGCATGTTCGAGCAGGGGCAATGGCAGGCGCCGATGCCGGCGCGGGCGAATTCCTGGATCTCGGCATCGTTCACGTGAATCGCGTGCGCGTACCAGACATCGTCGCCGGCCCAGTCGACGGAGCGCATGTACTCCACCGGCCGCATCCCGTAGCGGCCGAGCGTGTAGCGCTCCTCGTCGACCGTCTCGCAGAGATGGGTGTGCAGGCGGATGCCGTGGCGCCGCGCCATGATCGCCGACTGGCGCAGCAGCTCCGGCGTCACCGAGAAAGGAGAACACGGCGCCAGCACGATCTGCGTCATCGAGCCGGCCCCGGCATCGTGGTAGCGGCCGATGACGCGCTCGCAATCCTTCAGGATGTCGTCCTCGTCCTCGACACAGGAATCGGGCGGCAATCCGCCCTTCGACTGGCCGAGCGACATCGAGCCGCGCGAGACGGCGAAGCGGATGCCGATCTCCTTCGCCGCCGCGATCTGGTCGTCGACGGCGCAGCCGTTGCGGAACACATAGGCGTGATCGAACACTGTCGTGCAGCCCGACAAGGCAAGTTCGGCACAGCCGACCAGCGTGGCGGTGCGGCTGGCCTCGGGCGTGCGCGCCGCCCACAGGTCGTAGTGCGCCTTGAGCCAGCGGAAGAGATTGTTGTTCTGCGCCGCCGGCAGTGCCCGCGTCAGCGTCTGGTCGAGATGATGATGGCCATTGATCAATCCCGGCAGGACGATGTGGCCTTTCAGATCCATAATCGTGTCGGCGGTCGCGGGCAGACACGCAGTCGGGCCGACGTTTCGAATGACTCCATCCACGGCATAGAGCCCGCCATCGGACAGTTCGCGGCGTTGCTCGTCCATCGTGACGACGAGCGCATTCTTCACCAACAGCGTCGCCAGCTTACAATCCTCCCCGGACAGTCGACGGATCGCCCCGCTTGATCTGCCTTAATGCATCGACCGTTTTGTTGCCAGTCGGGAGGGCCCGTACTAGTTTGGCCAAACACTGCAAATTCAGGGCGGCAGCATGATTCGATGCGTGCGGATTTGGACGGGCGACGATCAGAACTCCCACATCGAGGAAGGCTGGATCGACCTGAAGCCGGGCGCGCATGGTGACCTGCTGAGCGGCAAGATCGACGTCACGAGCGCCTCGCTGCAGGAAACCCAGCCGGGCGGGACCTATGCCTGGCATACCGCGCCGGTCCGCCAGCTCGTCATCACCCTGAGCGGCACGCTCGACTTCAAGACCCGCGGCGAACAGCATTTCACCCTGGCGCCCGGCGACATCCTGCTGGCCGAGGACACGACCGGCGGCGGGCATACCTGGAGACTGGTCGACGACCAGCCCTGGCGGCGCCTCTACGTCGTGCTGGGCAAGGATGCGCCCGTGCCGTTCAAGCGCGCCACCCCCGAAGATCGCCGATAGGAGAATTCGATGGCAGACAATCACACCGGCGACTTCGACGTCGTCCTGGTCGGCGCCGGCATCATGAGCATGACGCTGGCCACGTTCCTCAAGGAGCTGCAGCCGCATCTCAAGATCAAGATACTCGAGCGACTCGAGGGCGAGGCGCAGGAAAGCTCCGGTCCCTGGAACAACGCCGGCACCGGCCACGCCGCCAACTGCGAGCTGAACTACACGCCGCAGATGCCCGACGGCAGCGTCGATATCTCCAAGGCGCTTGAGGTCAATGTCGAGTTCGACATGTCACGCCAGTTCTGGTCGTACCTGATCAAGAAGGGCGCGATCGAGGCGGCGCACTCGTTCATCCATCCCGTGCCGCACATGAGCTTCGTGATCGGCGCCGACCGCCAGGCCTTCCTGAAGAAGCGCCATGCCACGATGAGCGCCCACCACTGCTACCGCGGCATGGACTATTCCGAGGATCACAAGCAGATCGCTGAATGGGCGCCGCTGATCATGGAAGGCCGTGACCCCAACCAGCCGGTCGCCGCCACGCGCATGATCACGGGCGCCGACGTGAACTACGGCATGCTCACCACCAACCTGCTGAATTACCTGCGGCGCCAGGACGGTTTCTCGATCGAGTTCTCCCAGGAGGTTACTGGCCTCCACCGTCGCACCGACGGCGGCTGGACAATCGACGCCAAGGACGAGAAGACCCACGAGAAGAAGTCGCTGGGCGCGCGCTACGTCTTCCTCGGCGCCGGCGGCGCGGCGCTGACCCTGCTGCAGAAATCCGGCATCCCCGAGGCCGACGGTTTCGCCGGCTTCCCGGTGAGCGGCATCTGGCTGCGCTCGGGCAAGCAGGAGATCGCCACACGGCACATGGCGAAGGTCTACGGCATGGCCGCCAGCGGATCTCCGCCGATGTCGGTGCCACATCTCGACACGCGCTACGTCGATGGCAAGCGCTGGCTCCTGTTCGGACCCTATGCCGGCTTCACGACCAAGTTCCTGAAGGAGGGCTCGCTCTTCGACCTGCCGCTGTCGATGCGGCCGGAGAATCTGCTGCCGCTGCTCGCGGTGGCGCGGGACAATTTCGCGCTGGAGGAATATCTCGTCGGCCAGGTGCTGCAGACCAAGAGCCACCGCTTCAAGGCCTTGCGCGAGTTCTACCCCAACCTCGACGAGAAGGATTGGGAGTTCGACACCGCGGGACAGCGTGTCCAGATCATCAAGAAGGACCACGCACGCACCGGCAAGCTGCAATTCGGCACCGAGATCGTGCACTCCGCCGACTCCTCGATCGTGGCCCTGCTCGGTGCCTCACCGGGCGCCTCGACCGCCGTCTGGATCATGGTCCACATGCTGGAGAACTGCTTCCACGAGCAGCTGGTCGGCCATTGGGAGCCCAAGCTCAAGGAAATGATCCCCTCCTACGGCCAGGACCTCAAGACCGACGCGGCGCTGGTCGAGCGCGTCCGCAAGGACACCGCCGAGGTGCTGGGCCTCCATACGGTCTGATGACCGACTCGCCGGCCCGACTCCAGGAGACCCTCGACGTCCTGCTGCGCTTCGGCGCGCTCATGCTGCGCGCCGGCGACACCGCCTTCCGCGTGCGCGATGCCATGCGCCGCCTCGCCCTTGTGCTCGGCGTCGAGCGGCTCGAGGTCGAGCTGTCGACCATCGGCCTGAGCGCAACGGGATGGACCGGAGGCGAAGCCACGACGCTGTCCCGCGAGATCGGCCCGCCCGGCGTCGATGCCTCGAAGATCGCCGCCCTCGAAGCGCTCTCGCTCGGCGCCGCTCCCGGCCTCGACACGGCGGCGCTGAAAGCCGAGCTCGACAGGATCGAGAAGGCGCCGCCGCTGCACGGGCTGCTGCCGGTCGCACTGTCGATGGCGGTCGCTTCGGCGGCCTTCTCCTATCTCAACGGCGGCGACCTGCTGGCGACCGGCGCGGCGGCGGTCAGCGGCGGGATCGGCCAGGCGGCCCGCACCCTGCTCTCCCGCCGGGGCTTCAACCAGTTCGCGATGACCGCACTGTGCGCGGTGCTGGCATCCGGTCTCTACTGTCTCATCGTGATCGGCTTCGGCATACACATCTTCGCCTTCGCCCACGCCATCGGCTTCATCTCGTCGGTGCTGTTCCTGGTGCCGGGCTTCCCGCTGGTCGCCGCGCTGCTCGACCTGACGCAGCACCAGACCAGGGCCGGCGTGACGCGCCTGTTCTACGGCGTGCTGCTGACGCTGAGCGCGGCCTGCGGCATGTCGGTGGTGGCGATGCTGGCCGGCCTTGCGCCAGCACCGGCCGCGCCGCCGCCCGGCGCAATCGAGCCGGTCGCCGTGCTGGGGCGGGCGCTCGCCTGCTTCGCCGGCGGTTATGGCTACGGCATCCTGTTCAACAACCCGCACCGCACGGTTCTCGCGGTGGCGCTGTTGTCGATGGCCGGCAACGAGGTGCGGCTGGGACTGCACGATCTCGGGCTCGCCCTGCCGCAGGCGACATTCTTCGGCGCGCTTGCGGTCGGGCTGGGCGCCTCGCTGGTGCGGAGCCGGCTGCACGCGCCGCGCATCGCCCTGACGGTGCCCAGCATCATCATGATGACGCCCGGCCTGTTCGCCTTCCAGACGATCGTTTTCCTCAACCAGGGCAGGGCGCTGTCGGCGGTCGAAGCCGCCGCGACCTGCGGCTTCGCGGTTGGCGGAATGGCGATGGGTCTGGTCGTCTCCCGCTTTCTCACCGAGAGGCAGTGGCGCTACGAGCGCTAGGTTTTCCGAGCAAACTGGAATCACACCACGCACCTCATGCTGAGGAGGCTGCGGAGCAGCCATCTCGAAGCATGGGCACGAGCACCGCGTTTGTTGCCCATCCTTCGAGACGCGCCGCTTCGCGGCGCTCCTCAGGATGAGGTGGGTAGTTGATCCGTCTACGTCGGAGAATACTCTAGCGCCCTTGTCGGATGAGGCCGACCGGGTCTGAGCGCCAGACCGGTCGCCTACTCCGTCGCCACGTAGGGATGGACCATCTTCGATGGGTCGACGACCTTGTCGAACTCGGCCTCCGACACGTATTCCAGCTTCAGGGCGGCTTCCTTCAGCGTGAGGTCGTGGTCGATCGCGTAGTGGGCGATCTTCGAGGCCTTGTCGTAGCCGATCACGGGCGCCAGCGCCGTCACCAGCATCAGCGAGCGGTCGACATACTCCTTGATCTTCTTGAGGTTGGGCTGGGTGCCCTCGACCAGGAACTTGCGGAAGTTTGCGCAGCCGTCGGTCATCAGCGTGATCGAATGGGCGACGTTGTAGATCATCAGCGGCTTGTAGACGTTCATCTCGAGATAGCCGCTGGCGCCGCCGAAACCGACCGCGACGTCGTTGGCCATGACCTGCACCGCGATCATGGTCAGCGCCTCGGCCTGGGTCGGGTTGACCTTGCCCGGCATGATCGAAGAGCCCGGCTCGTTCTCCGGGATGTGCAGCTCGGCGAAGCCGGCGCGCGGGCCGCACGACATCAGGCGGATGTCGTTGCCGATCTTGTAGAGCGAGACCGCAAGCGTGCGGAACGCGCCCGAGAGCTGCACCAGCGCGTCGTGCGCGCCCTGAACCGTGAACTTGTTGGGCGCCGTGATGAAGGGAAGCCCGGTAAGTTTGGCGATCTCGGCCGCCGCCGCCACGTCGAAGCCTGGTGCTGCATTGATGCCGGTGCCGACCGCCGTGCCGCCGAGCGCCAGGCGATAGACGCCCTTCAGCGCATCCTCGACGCGCTCGATATTGTCGGCCAGCATGCCGGCATAGCCCGACCATTCCTGGCCGAGCGTGATCGGCGTCGCATCCTGCATGTGGGTGCGGCCGATCTTGACGATGTCCTTCCACGCCGTCGCCTTGGCGTCGATCGCATCGTGCAGCGCCTTCAGCGACGGCAGCAGGCGTTCCTTCGTGTTGACGGCGGCGGCGATGTACATGACCGACGGGAAGCTGTCGTTCGACGACTGCGACATGTTCACGTGGTCGTTGGGATGCACCGGCTTCTTCGAGCCGAGCGGCGTTCCCGCGAGCTGGCAGCAGCGATTCGAGATCACCTCGTTCACGTTCATGTTGAACTGCGTGCCGCTGCCGGTCATCCAGACGTGCAGCGGGAACATGTCGTGGTGCTGGCCGGCCAGGATCTCGTCGCAGGTCTCGAGGATCAGCTTGTGCGCGGTGTCGTCCAGCCGCTTGCCCGCATGATTGGCGTTGGCGCAGGCCTTCTTCAGCGTGGCATAGGCGGTGATCATCTCGCGCGGCATCAGGTCCTTGCCGATGCTGAAATGCTCCAGCGACCGCTGCGTCTGCGCGCCCCACAGCTTGTCGGCGGGCACGCTCACCTCACCGAGGCTGTCTGTCTCCTTGCGAACATCCGTCACGGCGCACCTCTTCTGCTGCGAGGCCGCGACCTTAGCGCAACAGCCGGCGCGTCGTCAGTCGTCGGATGACCGCGCGCGGCGCAGGGATTTGACGGTGCCGTGACGCTTCTTGTCGTCGACGCGACGGCGCTTGGCGGCGCGGCTCACCTTGGTCTTCACGCGCGGCACCGGCTTGTGGGTCGCTTCGAGGATCAACTCGACAAGACGAGCGAGTGCCTCCTCCCGGTTGCGCAGCTGGCTGCGCTGGCCTTGCGCCACGAGGACCAGCACGCCGTCGCGGGTCAGGCGCCGTCCGGCCAGGCGTTCCAACCGTTGCCGCACGTCGTCGGGCAGCGACGGCGAACGGCGCACGTCGAAGCGCAACTGCACCGCCGTCGATGTCGTATTGACGTGCTGGCCACCCGGACCCGCCGCCCGCACGAAGCTTTCCTGGATTTCCTCCGGGTCGATCGCCAGCGAGCCGGTGATCCGGATCGGCGTCGTCCCGGAAGCGGTCATTCCTTGCCGCCGGCCCGGCGCAACATCGCCTCGATCGAACCGCGATTGGCCTGCCTGGCATAGCCCAGCGCCGAGCGCCCGGTGAAGTCGCGCGCGTTCGGGTCGGCCTTCTTCTCGAGCAGCAGCCGGACGATCTCCGCATAGCCGCGCGCCGAGCCGATCATCAGCGCCGTCTGGCCCTGGCGGTTCTGCGCCCGCGTGCTGGCGTTGCGGCGCAGCAGGATCTCCACGATCTCGACATCGCCCTTCTCGGTGGCGCGCATGAGCGCGGTGTAGCCCTCGGGATCGACCGCGTCGGGCCTGGCGCCTCCCTTCAACAGGGTCTCCACGACGGGAATATGCCCGGCGCGGACCGCCACCGTCAGCAGGGGCGAGCCGTTGTTGGCGGTCTGGTTCGGGCTCTCCTGCTTCAGCAGCGCCTGTCGCACCTTCTCGTCGTCGCCCTCGAGCACGGCCCGCACGATCTGCTTCTGGCCGAACAGGTCGGAATTCGTCGACTGCGCGACAGCTGCGCCGGCCGAGAGGATCAACGGGATGGCGAGAAAAGCACGTCGGATCATGCCTTGGTCCCTCGGGTTTCCTGGTAGCGGACCTCGATACGGTCCCAGATCTGCGCCTCGAGCGAGACGCCGTCGAAGCGGTTGATCTGCTGCAGGCCGGTCGGCGACGTGACGTTGATCTCCGTGAGATAGTCGCCGATCACGTCGATGCCGACGAAGATCAGGCCGCGCTTCGCCAGTTCCGGCCCGATCGTCTCGCACAGCTCGATGTCGCGCCTGGTGAGCGAGGCCTTCACGGCCTTGCCGCCGACATGCATGTTCGAGCGCGCCTCGCCGGCCGCCGGCACGCGGTCGATCGCACCGACCGCCTTGCCGTCGATCAGGATGATGCGCTTGTCGCCCTTGCGCACCTCGGGAAGATAGCGCTGGGCGATCACCGGCTCGCGGCTGCGCTGCGAGAACATCTCGAGCAGCGATGCGAAATTCTCGTCGTCGGGCCGCACCCGGAAGACGCCGGCACCACCGTTGCCGAACAGGGGCTTCAGAATGATGTCCTTGTGCTCGTCGCGGAACTCGCGCAGCGCGCGGGCGTCGGCGGTGATGAGCGTCGGCGGCATCACATTGTCGAAATGCGTGACGAACAGCTTCTCCGGCGCATTGCGCACGCTCGCCGGATCGTTGACCACGAGGGTCTTCGGATGGATGTGTTCGAGCAGGTGCGTCGTCGTGATGTACGACATGTCGAACGGCGGATCCTGGCGCAACAGGACCACGTCGATCGTGGACAGGTCGATCATCTCCGGGGCGCCCAGCGTGAAGTGATTGCCCTTCTCGCGCCGCAGCTTCATCGGCTGGGCGCGCGCCATGACCTTGCGGTCGCGGAAGATCAGATCCTGCGGCGTGTAATGCCAGACCGCGTATCCGCGCTTTTCCGCCTCCAACCCCAGAACGAAGGTCGAATCGCCGTCGATGTCGATGGTCGAGACATGGTCCATCTGGATGGCGACGCTGAGCTTCATGGGCTTATCCTGACTATCGGGCTCGAAACGAAGGGCGACGGGTTTTCAGTTAAGGCCGCGGCGCAGTTCCTGCAACAGTGCCGAAACGCGCTGGCGCAGGCCCGGATCGCCGTCCAGTTCCAGGATTCGCTGGTAGGCGGCGATGGCGGCCCGCCTCTTGTCGAGGCGTGCATTGAGCTGGCCGGCTTCGAACAGCAGCTCCTCCCGGTCCGGCGCGATCGCCAGCATGCGGTCGAGCGAGCGCGCCGCGCCCGCCCAGTCCTCGCGCCTGGCGAGACGAAGCCGGACGTTGTTCTCCAGGCGCAACAGCACGTCGCGATCAGACACGGCATCGAAATGTGCCGGTACCAGCTCGGCCTCGCCGCCCAGCACCTGCCGCAGCAGCCTGCGCAGGTCGGCGGCATCGCGCACCGCACCCTCATGGAACGGATCGACGACGTGCCGCGCCCCGTCGATGCCGATGCGGATCAGGAAATGGCCGGGAAAAGCCAGTCCCTCCGCCGTCCAACCCTGGGCGCGGGCCACATGCAGATAGAGGATCGAGAGCGCCACCGGCAGGCCCATGCGGCGCTCGATGACCCGCACGAGGTCGGCGTTCTGGAGATCGTCGTAGGTCTCGCTGTCGCCGCGATAGGCGTAGGAGCGCGCGATCACCTCGGCGAGGGCCTCGGGAGAGGCGCCGCGCCGGTGGACGAGGTCGGCGAGATCGGTCGCCATCGCCGTCACCTGCTGGCGGAAGGGCGCGAGATCGACGGGCTCTTCGCGCACGAGACGGCTCAGCAGGAAGCCCGCCTCGAGAAGATCGATCCGTTCGCCGTCGCCGGCGCACAGATCCCTCAGTCGACCCAGATCATCCGACACGCATCACTCCGGCGCCTGCCAGACGTCGGGCAGATGGCGTGGCCACACGCCACCGACCAGCACCGCATCGAAGCGCACCGAGCAGGCCGCATAGCGCGGGTGATGGGCGATGAACAGGCTGGCCGCCCGGGCGACCCGGCCGAACTGCCGCGCGCCCAGCGCGTCGGCCGCCGTGGCGAAGTCGCGGCGCGCCTTGACCTCGACGAAGGCCAGCACGTTGCCGCGGCGCGCCACGATGTCGATCTCGCCCAGTCGCGTCTTGTAGCGCCGCATCAGGATGGAGTAGCCGCCAAGGCGCAACCGCCATACCGCGCGCCACTCCGCCGTATGGCCCATGCGATAGGCCTTCTGGCGCGTCTGCAGCGTCATGGGGCGCCGCGCTTCAGTTCGAGCGCGCGGGCATAGACGTCGCGCCTCTTCAGCCCGAAGCGGGCCGCGACCTCGGAAGCCGCATCCTTCAGGGAGGCGCCGGTCATCGCCTCGCGCAAGGCCTCGTCGACGTCGCCGGCGCTGCGTTGGGTGTCGGCGGAGGGCGCACCGATCACGACGACGATCTCGCCCCTCACGTCGGGATGGGCGGCATAGTGCGCGGCGAGCGTGGCCAGCGGCGCGCGGCGCACCTCCTCGAACATCTTGGTGAGCTCGCGGGCGACGGCCGCCGGGCGATCGCCCAGCAGTTCCAGGAGATCGGCCAGCGCTTCCGGCAGCCGGTGCGGCGCCTCGAATAACACGAGGGTGGAGGGGATGGTCGCGACTTCGCCGATGGCGCGCCGCCGCTCGGTCGTCTTGGCCGGCAGGAAGCCCGCGAAGAAGAAGCGGTCGGTCGGGAGCCCCGAAAGCGCGAGGGCCATGGGAACGGCCGAAGCCCCGGGCGCCGAGGTCACGGCATGGCCGGCCGCGACCGCGGCACGCACCAGCCGGTAGCCCGGATCGGAGATCAGCGGCATGCCCGCGTCGGACACCAGGGCCACGGACTTTCCCGCGGCGAGCGCCCGGACGACGCGCGGCTCGGCCTTGTCCTGCGTGGCGTCGCTGTAGGCGATCGTCAGGGCGGCGATGCCGTAATGGGTAGCGAGCTTGGCGAACACCCTCGTGTCCTCGCAGGCGATCA
>JAKFVZ010000390.1 GCA_021732965.1 Reyranella sp. | reverse complement strand
CTTCTGGATGCGCTCTCCGACCGGCAGGGTCGCGCGCGCCCATCCTTCCGGGTCCTTCAGGTCGAAGCCGGCCGAGAAGGCCTTGGCCGATCCCGTGAGGATCACCACCGTGGTCTCGATGTCGTCCTCGAAGTCGCGCGGCACGTCGCGGAGCTCGCGCATCGCCTGCTGGCTCAGCGCATTGATGCCGTCGCCGCGGTCGAAGCGCACGACGGCGATGCGGCCCTGCGGGCCCAGCCCCTTCTCGACCTTCACGAACTGACGATCCATCGCGCGTTTCCTCCGTCGTTTCGTCCGAAGTTACCGGCTCGCCTTTACAAGGGCGAGCCGCTTCGGTTGACTGGCCTGCATGTCGAAAGCCATTGAATCCGCCGTCTTCGAGCGTCGCGTCACCGCGTTGTTCGCCCCTTATTCCAAGCCCGGATCGCCGGGCGCCGTCGTCGGCGTCATGCGCGATGGCGAGGTCGAGTTCTGCAAGGGCTTCGGCCTCGCCAGCCTCGAACTCGGCGTGCCGATCCGCCCCGACACGCGCTTCCGCATCGCCTCGGTGAGCAAGCAGTTCACGGTTACGGCAGCGCTGATGCTGGCGGCCGAGGGCAAGCTCAAGCTCTCCGATCCGCCGCACAAGTACCTGCCCGAGCTGGCGCCGCTGCCGGTGACGATCGACCAGATGATGCGCAATTCGAGCGGCCTGCCGGACTTCCTCGAACTGCTGCGGCTGGGCGGCCACGGGCTCGACAGGCCGGCCCGGCCCGAGGACCTGTTCGACGCCTGCACGCGCAACCGCCATCTCAACTTCGCGCCCGGCAGCCGCTTTCTCTACAGCAACACCAACTTCCTGCTGCTCGGCCTGATCGTCGAGAAGCTGGCGAAGAAGAAGCTGGGGGACGTGCTGACCGAACGCATCTTCAAGCCGCTCGGCATGGCGCAAACCAGACTGGTGGCCGAGATCGACGCCGTGATCCCCGGCCTCGCCACCGGCTATCTCGGCGACCGCGAGCAGGGCTTTCGCCGCGCGGCGCACGCCTATCCGCAGGGCGGCGAAGGCGGGCTCACCTCGACGGTCGAGGACCTGCTGATCTGGAGCCGGCACTTCGACAAGCCGACGCTCGGCAAGACGATCCCCGCGCAGCTCGCCGCGATCGCACCGCTGACGGGCGGCAAGGCCAACAACTATCGCCGCGGCGTCGCCGTCGAGGAACTGCGCGGCCTGCAAACCGTCGGCCATGGCGGACTGTGGCCCGGCTTCCGCACCGAATTCCTGCGCGTGCCGAAGGCCGGCCTCACGGTCGTCGTCATCGCCAACCTGGGCAGCATCGATCCGTGGCGGCGCGCCCGTGCCATCGCGGCGCTCGCCCTGGAAGGCGACAGGAAGATGAAGCCGTCGCTGGCGCCGATCACGCAAGCCGAGGTCAAGCCGATCGGCGGGACCTGGTTCAACGCCGCGGAGCCGTCGCTGTTCGATTTGGCGTGGCGCAACGGTGAGGCGACCGTGACACAGAACGGCATGCCCTTCGCATTGGGCCGCCGCGCCGGCGGCTGGCTCGCCGCCGAACGCGGCTCCTACGAATTCGCCCTGAAGCCCGGCTCGAAAGGCACGCTGAAGGTCGATCTCGGCGCCGGCCGCGTGCTCACCTTCACGAAGTTGGCGAAGCGCGCCGCGATACCCGCCGCGCTCGCCGGCACCTACGTCTCGTCCGATTGTGCCGCCGTCTGGCGGATCTCGCGCGAAGGCGATGACTGGAAGATGGAAGTCGGCGGGCCGCTGATCTCGGGTGGCGCGCCATGGCTGCTGCGCGGGCTCGACGCCGACACGGTGGAGATCGAATCGCCGGGCAGCTGGATCAAGGCCACCCAGCTCGCCCATCTCGTCCGCGACCGCGCCGGCAGGATCGTCGCACTCGAAGTCTCGACCGGCCGCATCAAGAAGATGCGCTTCGATCGCGAGGACTGAAGATAAAGACGCCGGGGCCTTCCCGCCCCGGCGCTAAAAGTCTTCCCGATTCGCTGCATCAGCACCACCTCATCCTGAGGAGGCGCGAAGCGCCGTCTCGAAGGATGGGTAAGGGATGCGGTGCTCGTGCTCACCCTTCGAGACGCGCTCCCGCGGAGCGCTCCTCAGGGTGAGGTCGTTGTCTGGAGTGGCGTGCTTCCTCCGCCGCCAAATCCTCAGCGGAACGGGATCGCGTACATCAGGCGTTGCAGGACTTTCGATCGACCGCGCTGCAGGCGGTCCCGGCCGCCGCCGCCAACAAGGCGCAGCTCGTGTTTTACGCCGTGCTGACGCAACTGTTCTACGGAGGCGCTCCGGACATTGAAACATGCGCCCGCGAACTCGCTGCGCGCAGGTGCCGTCCATCCAGCCTTTCTGCCGTCTTACAGGGGGAGCGCCTTTCGCAGTAATCCATCAGACGATATCTTATGTTAATGCGATACGATCGTATTGATGGACGAATCTGATCCTCATCCTGGTGATCGATCGACCAACGGACCGGGGCGTTCGGTCGCTGTTGCGTGGACCATTCTATTGATCGGGTGTGCTACGCCCGTTTTGTTCTTCATCATCTTGAAGGCGACACACCCCTGGCCCAGATGGTCGGCAGTTCTTGTAGTGCTCTTTGTGCCCGGCGCATTGGGAGCCGCTGTGGTGAGTTTCGCCTGGCTCCTGTTTCACACAGCCGGAGACTTGGCTCGGCGAGGTATTGACGTCAACCGCTGCCCGAAACTGTCGCCGCAGATGTGGCCCATGTGGCGTCCCTTCATTCCGATTCTGGCGTCCGTGTTAGGCCTCGTTTTGTTTAGAATCTTCAGCCGATAAAATGGCCATAACTGCTCAAAAGATTGAAAGTCTTTCCTGCACACACGTGTGATGCGGCAGACGTCCCTGTCTCGTCGCGCCCAGACGATCAATCGCGTGCCGGGGATCCCTTATCGTCGATGGCTGGGCGTTCAGCGGCTGGCTCGATGTCGGCTATCGCGCGGCATCGAGCGGGCGGCCGGAGAATTCCAGATCGGCGTGACGCAGCCTTGGCCCGGACAGGATGAGGTCTGCAGGATTCAACCTAAGATGAGGCCTCCTCCCCTTTGCGGGATCTCCAAAGGGGAAGAGGTCAATTCCTAGCGGAACGGGATCGCGTACATCAGGCCGCCGTTGGTCCACAGCGCGTTCTGGCCGCGCTCGAGCTTGAGCGGCGTGGCCGGACCGACGTGGCGGTCGTAGCTCTCGCCGTAGTTACCGACCTGCTTGATGACGTTGTACATCCACTTCTCGTCGACGCCGACGGCCTTGCCGAAGCCCGGCGTGACGCCGAGGAAGCGCTTCACCGCGGGATCGTCGCTCTTCATCTTCTCGTCGACGTTCTTGGAGGTGATGCCCATCTCCTCGGCCTCGATCATGCCCATCAGGGTCCACTTCACGAGGTCGAACCACTGGTCGTCGCCGTGGCGCACGATCGGGCCCAGCGGCTCCTTGGAGATGCGCTCGGGCAGGATGACATGCTCGCCCTTGCCGGCGAGCTGGCCGGCGCGCACCGCGGCGAGGCCGGACGCATCGGTCGTGTAGGCGTCGCAGCGACCGGCGGCATAGGCCTGCAGGAGTTCGTCGAGCTTCTCGATCAGCACCGGCTTGAAGCTCATCTTGTTGGCGCGGAAATAATCCGCAAGGTTGAGCTCGGTCGTGGTGCCGGGCTGCACGCAGATCGTGGCGCCGTTCAGCTCCTTGGCGCTCTTGATGTTGCTCTTGGCCGGCACGATGAAGCCCTGGCCGTCGTAGAAGTTGACGCCGGCGATGTTGAAGCCGAGCGAGGTGTCGCGCAGCAGGGTCTGCGTCGCGTTGCGGGTGATGACGTCGACCTCGCCCGACTGCAGGGCGACGAAACGCTGCTGGGCGGTGGTCGGGGTGAACTTCACCTTCTCGGCATCGCCGAACATCGCCGCGGCGATGGCCTTGCAGAGATCGACGTCGAGGCCGGTCCACTTGCCCTGGCTGTCGGCGAAGGAGAAGCCGGCCAGGCCGGTGTTCACCGCGCACTGGACGAAGCCCTTGGCCTTGATCGCGTCGAAGGTCTGGCCGGCCGAGGCCGGGCCCGAGACGAACGCTGCCGCACCGGCCAGCGCGGCGATTGCGGTGATGGATTTGAATGACATTGCTGAAGCCCCCAGTTAGTCCCCGGTGGCCCCCAGCATAGCAAAAGACGAGCCGATTCTTACCACCTCTTGGCGCCGGCCGCCTTGGCATAGTCGATGTCCAGTTTTTCTATCTCGCCACCGAGATGAAGCTTCTTTGGCATCCGCCAGAAGTCGCCGGATTGGGCGGCAGAGAATAGAGCTTCAATCTCAGGCCAGAAGTATATCAGGGACGAGGCCTGCAAATGACGCTTTGCCGTCGCCCAAGTGTGCGGAAGTATCAGGCCCACCACGTTAGACCGCTGAATAGCCAAGATCTGGTGCGGGCGCGCCAGCATGTTCGCATCGGCAGTGATGATCGCCTTACCGCCCTCCGCGGCAAATCTTGGAATCCACGTTTCATCCGCCGTACGGGCACTGTGTACATCCCGCACATGCGATAAGTCCCATCCGGTGCTTAGGGCCACCTCCCTAAGCGCGCGGATGATCCTGGGCGAGACATGCTCGTCTGCCCGCACCTTCAATCGGGAAGCCCCAATTCGAACTCGACCGCTTCCCTAACGAGTTTCTCGTCGATCTCGTACCAATCACTCGTGGCTGCGTAGTTGCCGTTCTCGGCTTTCCATGTGCTGTAGATCGCAACGGTCGGGACACCGAATGGCATGATCGCAGGCTGCCCGTAGGCCACGAGCGGGGATAGGGCGATGTCCGGGAATTCTGCCTGCTTCGGACGCCACTCTCGCGCGAGACCAGATGCGGGATCGAACTCGACGCCCTTAGCCAACACCGTCTCGAGCACGACGTACATCTCGTATTGCTTGGTGACGAGATTGAACAATACGTTGTCGTGCACGTCGCGTGCGGTCTTGGAGAAAATCTCGATTCGATCAGTGAGATACTTCGTACTGGAGGTCGCGAACGGATGCCTCTGCTGCCACTCTTCGCGCGCCGTCTCCGCAGCCTTGCGCAAAGCCTGGAGGCTCACGCCTTGCTTACGGAAGTGCTCCACAAATCGCACCTCAATGAGGTCCAGAAAGCCAAGTTCTTGCGCGCCCTCGATCGGCTCATACTGTCGCTGGATGATTGGCCCTCGCCCCCGGCCTTTGTGGCCCTGCAGCCAACCCGTAATTTTCGCGGGTTGGGCGATGGTGAGCAGACGCGCCGCCTCGCGGACGGTGTAAAAGCCGCCCGCGACCGGATCGTTTTTGGCCAGGCCAAGATGCTGAACAGCGCCCATCGATAGAACCTTAGGAGAACAAAGGTGGCGATGTACAGAACGAAGTCAAGGCCTCGCCATGTCCTTAGGTCCCCCGCGCCTTGGCACCCGCTGAAGCCAAAGCCAGCATCAACCGGCACCGAAGACAGGGAGCCAGTCAGCCAATCGACTGCGCAACTGCCCGCCTAGATCGTGCGTTCGACCATCAGCTTCTTGATCTCGGCGATCGCCTTGGCCGGGTTCAGGCTCTTCGGGCAGGTCTTGGTGCAGTTCATGATCGTGTGGCAGCGATAGAGCCGGAACGGGTCCTCGAGATTGTCGAGGCGCTCGCCCTTGGCTTCGTCGCGGCTGTCGGCGATCCAGCGATAGGCCTGCAGCAGGATGGCCGGTCCCAGGTAGCGCTCGCCGTTCCACCAGTAGCTGGGGCACGAGGTCGAGCAGCAGAAGCACAGGATGCACTCCCACAGGCCGTCGAGCTTGGCGCGCTCCTCCGGCGACTGCAGGCGCTCGCGCGTCGGCGGCTGGGTGGAGGACTTCAGCCACGGCTCGATCGAGGTGAGCTGGGCGTAGGGCACGTTGAGATCGGGCACCAGGTCGCGCACCACCGGCATGTGCGGCAGCGGGTAGATCTTGATGTCGCCCTTCACCTCGTCGATGAACTTGGTGCAGGCCAGCGTGTTGGTGCCGTCGATGTTCATCGCGCACGAACCGCACACGCCCTCGCGGCAGGAGCGGCGGAAGGTCAGCGAGCTGTCGATCTCGTTCTTGATCTTGATCAGCGCGTCGAGAACCATCGGACCGCAGGTGTCCATGTCGACTTCATAGGTGTCGACCGACGGGTTCTTCCCGTCTTCGGGGGTCCAGCGGTAGACCTTGAACGTCTTGATGTTCTTGGCGCCCGCGGCTGCCTTGTAGGTCTCGCCAACGCCGACCTTGGAATTGGCGGGAAGAGTGAACTCGGCCATGTCGTCCTCTCGAACTCAGTACACGCGAGCCTTGGGCGGGAACGACTGGACGTCGTTGCTCATCGGCTGCAGGTTGACCGGGCGGTAGTCGATCCTGGTCTTGCCGGTCTGCTCGTCGACCCAGACGACCGTGTGCTTCAGCCATTCCTTGTCGTTGCGGTCCGGGAAATCCTCCTGCGCATGCGCGCCGCGGCTTTCCTTGCGGTTGGCGGCCGAGCGGATCGTGCCCTGCGCCTGGAGAATCAGGTTCTCGAACTCCAGAGTCTCCATGAGATCGGAGTTCCAGATCATCGAGCGGTCCTTGACCTTGATGTCGCCCTTGCCGGCGAACACCTTGTCCATGTTCTCGCAGCCCTCCTCGAGGGTCTTGGTCGTGCGGAACACCGCGCAATCGTTCTGCATGGTCTTCTGCATCATGGCGCGAAGCTGCGCGGTCGGTGTACCGCCGTTGGCATGACGCGCCTTGTCGAGGCGGGCGATCGCCTCCTCGCCGGCGCGCGGCATGTCCTTATGCGGCTGGCCCGGCGTCATCTGCTCGGCGACGCGGTTGGCGGCGGAGCGGCCGAACACGACCAGTTCGAGCAGCGAGTTGGAGCCGAGGCGGTTGGCGCCGTGGACGCCGATCGACGCGGCCTCGCCCAGCGCCATCAGGCCGGGGACGACGGTGTTGGGATCGCCGTTCTTCACCGTCATGACTTCGCAGTGATAGTTCGCCGGGATGCCGCCCATGTTGTAGTGGCAGGTCGGCAGGATGGGGATCGGCTGGCGGGTCACGTCGACGCCGGCGAAGATGCGCGCGGTCTCGGCGATGCCCGGCAGGCGCTCGTGGATGATCTTGGGATCGAGATGCTCGACGTGCAACTCGATGTAGTCCTTGTTCGGGCCGCAGCCGCGGCCTTCGCGGATCTCGACGGTCATCGAGCGGCTGACGACGTCGCGCGAGGCGAGGTCCTTGGCCGACGGCGCATAGCGCTCCATGAAGCGCTCGCCTTCCGAGTTGGTGACGTAGCCGCCTTCGCCGCGCACGCCCTCGGTGATGAGGCAGCCCGCGCCGTAGACGCCGGTCGGATGGAACTGCACGAACTCGAGGTCCTGCAGCGGCAGGCCGGCGCGCAGCGCCATGGCGCCGCCGTCACCCGTGCAGGTGTGAGCCGACGTCGCGGTCTGATAGACGCGGCCGTAGCCGCCGGTGGCCAGCACCACCTTGTGGGCGCGGAAGCGATGGATCGTGCCGTCGTCGAGGTTCCAGGCCATGACGCCGCGGCAGACGCCTTCGTCCATGATCAGGTCGAGGGCGAAATACTCGATGAAGAACTCGGCATGGTTCCGCAGCGACTGCTGGTAGAGCGTGTGCAGGATCGCATGGCCGGTACGGTCGGCGGCGGCGCAGGTGCGCTGGGCGATGCCCTTGCCGTATTCCGTGGTCATGCCGCCGAACGGGCGCTGGTAGATCTTGCCCTCGGGCGTGCGGCTGAACGGCACGCCGTAATGCTCGAGTTCGATGATCGCGCCGATGCCGTCGCGGCACATGTATTCGATCGCGTCCTGGTCGCCGAGCCAGTCGGAGCCCTTGACCGTGTCGTACATGTGCCAGCGCCAGTCGTCCGGTCCCATGTTGCCCAGCGCCGCCGAGATGCCGCCCTGCGCCGCCACGGTGTGGCTGCGGGTCGGGAACACCTTGGTGATGCAGGCGGTCTTGAAGCCCTTGTTGGCCATGCCGAAGGTCGCGCGCAGGCCCGCGCCGCCGGCGCCGACGATGACCACGTCGTATTCGTGATCGATCACCTTGTAGGCGGTGTTGCCGATGTTGATGATCCCAGCGACGGGCGGGTTGCCCTTGCCGTTGCTCGCCTCGGCCATGACTTAGCCTCCGAATCCGATACGCAGGATGGCGACCGCTGCAGCCAACCCGAAGAACACTGCAATGAACTTGACCCCGACGATCATCGCCAGCTTGGCGCCGTCGCCGTGGACGTAGTCCTCGATCACGACCTGGATGCCGAGCTGCGCGTGATGCAGGCCGATGACGATGGTGAGGATCAGCAGCACCATCACGAACGGCGAGCCGATCCAGGCCCGGACCATGCTGTAGTCGGCGCCGCTCAGCATCACCAGCGAGACGGCGAACCAGACGACCAGCGGGATCAGCGCGACGGCGGTGAGGCGCTGCACCCAGAAGTGGTGAACGCCGCTCTTGGCCGAGCCGAGGCCGCGCGCGCGGCTGAGATGACTTCTGAGATCGCTGTTCATGGGATGCTCCTCAGATCAGCCGCAAGCCGACGATCCACGAGGCCGCCGTCGCCACGAGCGAAACCGCAACCACGATCCAGCCGCTGCGATAGGCGTCCTTGATCTCGAAACCGTAGCCCATGTCCCAGAAAAGATGCCGGATGCCGTTGAACAGGTGGAAGAACAGGCTGAACAGCCAGCCCCCCAGCACGAAGCGGCCAACGATCGATCCGTTGAAGCCCTGGAACATCGCGTAGGTCGGGGCGCTCGCCGCGGCGAACACGACCCAGGTCGCGAGGTAGAGCGCACCCACCGACAGGGCGATGCCCGTGGCGCGATGCAGGATCGAAAGCGTGGAGGTGAGCTGCGGGCGATAGACCTGCAGATGCGGAGAAAGCGGCCGATGCACCGGCCGGTTGGCGACGCTCATCCGTAAAGACCTCTAAATTGCCGATATCGGCTGGTGCTGTATTTAACGCGCAGCCCCATCAAGTCAACGAATGTCGGCGTTGCGCGTGCCTTAAGCCCCGGATTTGCAAGCAAAAATCCGCCTGCCGGGCTGCGTTTTCAGGCAATGCGCCGCGGCATGAGCAGCCAGTAGTCGAGATCGAGCACCACGGCGGGATGGTACTTGCCGTCCGCGCCCTTGCCCGGCCATTCGCCGCACGGGCAATCCTTCGTCGCAATGCTTCTCATTCGCAATGCACCGACATCCTGGCGACCCGGCAGCGGCGCTGTCTCCAGCACTTCCGACCAGGCATAGATCGTGTCGCCACCGAAGGTCTGTCCCACATGGCTGCCGGCGTTGAAGGCGGCGACCCGGAAGCCGTTGGCCAGCCCGTTGAACGACAGCGCCCGCATCAGCGAGATCACGTGCCCGCCATAGGCCAGGCGGCGGCCGAACCGCGTCTGCTTGCCGGCGAAGGCGTCGAAGTGAACGCGCGCGGTGTTCTGGTAGAGCCGCGTCGAGAACATGTGGTCGGAATCTTCTAGCGTGATGCCGCTCACATGATCGATCCGCTCGCCCGGCGCATAGTCTTCCCAGCGATGCGACGAACCGGCGGCTCCGTCGTCGTAGCCGGCAATCGAGAGACCGGCCGGCACGACGAGATCCTCCGGCTTCACCGACGGAGCGGTCGTCGGCACGACGGTCGGCTGCACCGGCGCCTGCGGGTCGCGCTTGTGCACCATCACCCAGCGCACATAGTCGAGCACCATCTCACCCTTCTGGTTCACGCCGGTCGAGCGCACCCAGACGACGCCGCTGGCCTTGTTGGAATTCTCGCGCAGGCCCAGCACGGTCGAACGCGCCGACAGCGTGTCGCCCGGATAGACCGGCACGCCCCAGCGGAACTCGGCATAGCCGAGATTGGCGACGGCGTTCAGCGAGATGTCCGGCACCGTCTTGCCGATGACGACGTGGAAAACCAGCAGGTCGTCGAGTGGCGCCCGCGGCAGGCCGATCGCCTGCGCGAACACGTCCGACGAATTGATGGCGAAGCGCGACCCGTAGAGCGCGATGTTGAGCGCCGCATCGGCCTCGGTCAGCGTGCGCGGCGTGGCGTGGTGGAATTCCTGCCCGACGCGGAAATCCTCGAAGAAATTGCCGTTGCTGGTCTTGTTCATGTGCCCGCCTGCAGTTCCTTGATCGCAGAGGCCAGTGTCAGGGCACGCTCTGCCTGCTCGACGTGGAGGTTCTCGATCATGCGACCGTCGACGGTGACGACACCCTTGCCCTCGGCCTGCGCGGCCTTGAAGGCGGTGACGATCTTCGCCGCGATGTCGAGTTCCGCGTTCGAGGGCGCAAACACCTCGTTGCAGGGCTCGACCTGGCTGGGATGAATCAGCGTCTTGCCGTCGAAACCCATCTCCAACCCCTGCTGGCAGACGGCACGGAAGCCTTCCTCGTCCTTGATGTCGTTGTAGACGCCATCGAGGATGGTAAGGCCGTGCGCGCGGGCCGCGAGCATGCCGAGGCCCAGCGCCGTCATCATCGGCAGGCGCATCGGCGTGTGGCGCGCGCGCATGTCCTTCACCAGATCGTTGGTGCCCATGATGAACAGGGTAAGCCGCGGGTGCGAACCCGCCACTTCCTCGGCGCGCAGGATGCCCCTGGGCGTCTCCATCATCGCCCAGACCGCCATCGACGACGGCGCGCCGGCGGCATCGAGCAGGCCGACGACGCTCGCCACCTCGGCCGCACTCTCGACCTTCGGGACCACCACGGCGTCCGCGCCCGACTTCGCGATCGCGGCAATGTCGGCCTTGCCCCAGGGCGTGCCGAGCCCGTTGCAGCGAATCGCGATCTCGCGCTTGCCATAGCCCTTGCTCTGCGCCGCGGCGACGACGTTGGCGCGCGCGGCCTCCTTCGCGTCGGGCGCGACCGCGTCCTCGAGATCGAAGATCAGCGCGTCGGCCGGCAGGGTCCGCGCCTTCTCTAGGGCGCGCGTGTTGGCACCCGGCATGTAGAGAACGCTGCGGCGCGGACGGACGGTCATCGACATCTGAAGGTCTCCCCCAAAAAGCGGCGGACTATAATGCCGGTCTTCCTTGTGGCAAGGTGGAGGCGGCCATGCGCTTCCTGTCCCTCCAGAGCCATGTCGCCTACGGCTACGTCGGCAATCGTGCGGCAACCTTCCCCCTGCAACGATTGGGCCACGAGGTCTGGGCGGTGAACACGGTCGAATTCTCGAACCACACGGGCTATGGCGCCTGGCGCGGTCGCGCTGCCTCGGCCGAACAGGTGAGCGAGATCGTCCAGGGTATCGAATCCCTCGGTCAGCTTCCGCGCTGCGACGGTCTTTTGACGGGGTATGTCGGCGACGCGGCGCTGGCCGACGTCGTCCTCGATACCGCAGGCCGCGTGCGAGCCGCCAACCCGCGCGCCGTCTGGTGCTGCGATCCGGTGCTGGGCGACATCGACACCGGCATCTACGTGAAGCCGGGCATCGAGGCCTTCTTCCGCGAGCGTGCCATCCCGGCGGCCGACCTCGTCACGCCCAATCACTTCGAACTCGAGCTTCTGACCGGCCGCACGGTGGCGACCATGGATGAGGCGCTGGCGGCCGCCCGCCTGCTGCTGCGGGGGCCGCGGCTCGCCCTCATCACCAGTCTGCGCCGCGCCGATGCGCTCCGCGACACGATCGAAATGGTCGCCGTGACTCCGGAGGCGGCCTGGCGCATTGCGACACCGATGATCGGTTTCCCCATCGCGCCCAACGGCACGGGCGACGCCGTGGCCGCCCTGTTTACCGCGCACTGGATTTCGGGCGACGAGATCCCCGAGGCGCTGGGCAAGGCCGCCTCGTCGATCTTCGCGGTTCTCGAAGCCACGCAGGCGATGGGCGAACGCGAACTGCAGCTCGTGGCGGCACAGGACCGGCTGGTCGCGCCGCCGCGGCTCTTCAGGGCCGAGAGGCTGTAGGCGCGCGATGGCTGTGACCTCATGAACGTGCCAGGCTTCGCCTTCAATCCCATCGCGCTCGCCATCGAGGGCGCGGCCATCGGCTTCCTCATCGCCGTCCCCGTGGGGCCGGCGGCCGCGCTCTGCATCCGCCGCTCGATCACCGTCGGCGCCATGGCGGGTTACATGACCGGCATCGGCGCGGCGCTGGGCGACGCGGTGTTCGGTGCCGTGGCCGCGTTCGGCCTGTCGTTCGTGCAGAGATTCGTGATCGAACGCGAAGCCTGGCTGCTCGGCATCGGCGGGCTCGTGCTGGTGATCATGGGCTGGACGACGATGCGCCATCGCCCGCGCAACGTCGGTGATCCCGTCGCCGACGATCGCGAGCACACGTTCTCGACGCACTTCCACTATGCCAGTTCGAGCTTCTTCATCACGGTGTTCAATCCGCTCACCGTGATGGCCTTCGGCGCGGCCTTCGCCGGCCGCAACCTGGCCGGCGTCGGCGCCAGCCTGCCCGACGCCACCCTCCTGGTCGCGTCGGTGTTCTGCGGCGCGCTCGCCTGGTGGACGATCATCTGCACCGCGTCGGTGTCGCTGCGCGCCCGCTTCACCGGCACCGGTCTGCTCTGGCTGAACCGAGGCTCCGGCGCCGTCATCCTGGGCTTCGGGCTGGCGGCCCTGATCTCGCTGCTGCCGCTGCCCTGGAAGAAGATCGGCGCCGTCTTCGGCCTTTAGAGTCTTTCCAATGCAGATAGTTCAAACACCCGCCTCATCCTGAGGAGCGCCGCGAAGCGGCGCGTCTCGAAGGATGGGCAACAAACGCGGTGCTCGTGCCCATGCTTCGAGACGGCTACTCCGCAGCCTCCTCAGCATGAGGTTGGCGGTGTGATTCCGAGCTGATCGGAAAGACCCTAGCCGCGCTCAGGCGATCTTGCAGACCTCATCGAATTCGAAGCGCGGGCTGCGGGCGAAGACCTTCGAGTGGTCGCCGTAGCCGATGTTGCACAGGAAGTTCGTCTTGAACTTGCCGTCGGGGAAGAAGGCCGCGTAGACCTTGGCGTTGTCGAAGCCGCTCATGGCGCCACAGTCGAGGCCGAGCGCCCGTGCGGCGACGATCAGGTAAGCGCCCTGCAGGGTGCCGTTGCGGAACGCGGTCGGCTCGGCCGACGGCTTGCCCTTGAACCAGTGGATCGCAGTCTGGTCGTGCGGGAACATCCGCGGCAGGTGCTCGAAGAATTCCGGATCGTAGGCGAGGATCGCCGTCACCGGCGCCGTCATCGTCTTCTCGGTGTTGCCCGCGCTCAGCGCCGGCTTCAGCTTCTCCTTGCCCTCCTGGGTGCGCACGAAGACGATTCGCGCCGGCTGGCAGTTGGCCGAGGTCGGGCCCCACTTCATGACGTCGTAGATTTCGTGCAGCTGCTTGTCGGTCACCGGCTTGTCCAGCCAGCCATTGTGCGTGCGAGCCTCGCGGAAGATCGTGGCAAGCGCCTTGTCGTCGAGCATTCGATTCCCCTTGTGTTGAGCGACCGTAGCGAAGCTTCACCGCACGGTCGAGACGCGCACATGTGATCGAGTTACCGTCCGGAACCCGCATTCCATTGCACGAACTGTGCTAGGCTCGACCATCAACGCGCGTACAGGTTTTTCATCGATGCTGCCGGTCCTGCTCGATCCCGCCAAATTCAAGGATGCCTGGATCACGGCCAAGGGCGAGACGCGGGCGCATGTGGCGCTCAGGTCTCTCGAAACGCTGTGGTTCAACACCGGCACGCTGTGCAACCTCACCTGCCGGAACTGCTACATCGAATCCTCGCCGCGCAACGACCGGCTGGTTTACCTGAAGGCGACGGAAGTCACCGACTACCTCGACGAGATCGAGCGCGACGGCCACGCCACGAAGCTGATCGGCTTCACGGGGGGCGAACCCTTCATGAATCCGGACCTGCCGGCGATGCTCGACGACGTGCTGTCGCGCGGCCTGAAGGCCATCGTGCTGACCAACGCCATGAAGCCGATGCACAAGATGAAGCCGGCGCTGCTCGACCTGCTGGCGCGCCACGGAAGAGACAATCTCACGATCCGCGTCTCGATCGATCACCACGAAAAACCGCTTCATGAGAAAGAGCGCGGCCTCCGAAGCTGGAAGCCGACGATCGACGGGCTGGTCTGGCTGGCCGAAGCGGGCTTCGACGTCCACGTCGCCGGCCGCCACTTCTCGAACGAGACCGACGAGGAGGTGCGCT